>CALVIA010000034.1 GCA_944329255.1 uncultured Bacilli bacterium | reverse complement strand
TTAATTAACAATTGTATCACCAATTAAATTTATTAAACAAAAAAAGAAATAATTACTAATCAATCATTTCTTTTTAAATCTATTTTAATTTCTTCAATTATATGTCCTATATTACCTTCACCAGCATATCTATTCATATCAAAAAAATTATCACTAACACTAACCCATTCTAATTTATTTACTTCAGCTATTAGTTCTACTTCATTTTTTAATATTCCATAATAAACTTCTAATTCTTTATTCCATTTAGTATAGGTTAGATTCATAAAATGAATTAAATCTATATCAGTTTTCTTAATATTGGTTTCCTCTTCTAATTCTCTGTATGCTTCATTTAAACCATCATTTTCTTTTTCTATTTTTCCACCCACTAAATTATACATTCCTATATATGGTTCTTTTGTTCTTTTACACATTAATGTCTTTTTAATATTTTTATCAAATACAACAATTACATTCATTTTTATCATAATTATTTCTCCAAAAAATCTATTCTTTAATAATCCAAACTATTAGGATCTAATAAGAAATCAAAAACGCTCATAGTTATAATCCCATTTTCATTTCTTGATCTTTTAATATAATCTTTAACTATTATAATTTTTTTAAATGAATCATTAATTTTTAACAACGGTCTTTCTTCTTGTTTTCTTTTTTCTTCATCTGGAATACTAAAAGCTGATTGAATATAAATTTTATTATTACCTTTATTTGCAATAAAATCCACTTCCAATTGCTTGTAAGTAAATTCATTTTCTTTTCTTTCTTTTGATTCTATTACGCCTACATCAACATTATATCCTCGTCTTCTTAATTCTAGATATATGATATTTTCCATAATATGTGTTTCTTCATTTTGTCTAAAATTAATAAATGAATTACGAATACCCAAATCACTAAAATAAAATTTATAGGGCGTGCTCATATATTTTTTACCTTTAACATCATATCTTTCAGTTTTTTCAATTATAAACGCCTCTTCTAAATATTTTAAATAAGAACTAATAGTCTTTGGATCAATATTTAGACCCGCAGTAGATTTGAAGGTATCAGAAAGTTTTTTAGGATTTGATAATGATCCAATACTGGATGAAATAATTTCTACTAAGTAAACTAACTCGGCATCGTTTTTTATATCATTTCTTTCGATCACATCATTAATATAAACATTCTTTTGCTGTTCTTTCAAATAAGCAGTTTTTCTTTCATCTGTTCCCATTGAAACTATTAATGGTAATCCTCCATAAGTTATATATTCAACCCAACCATCTAACTTATCTCCATCATATACGGACATAAATTCGTAATAGGAAAGCGGATATACTTTAATCTCTTCACCACGACCTCTAAATTCTGTAATGATGTCAGATGATAAAAATTTAGAATTACTTCCAGTTACATATATATCAATGTTTGAAATTCTTAAAAGACCATTTAAAACACCTTCAAACTTTTCTACCAATTGAATTTCATCTAGTATTACATAATAAATTTCTTTATCAATAATTTTATCTTTTATATATTTACTTAAATTCTTTGGTATTAATAGTTCTTCGTTATCCGAATCATCTAATGCTACTTTTATTATATGGTCATCAGGTACATCGTTTTCCAAAAGATATTCATAAAATAAAGTATTCAACAAATAAGATTTTCCGCATCTTCTTATTCCTGTTATCACTTTTATAAGTCCATCATTTTTTGCATCAATAAGTTTGTTTAAATAATAATCTCTTTTTATTTGCATATTTGTCATTCCTTTCAAATATATTCTACCCTATTTTATGTATTTTATCAACATTCTATTCCAAAAAAACTCCACAATTGACTTTTTTGGGAATGAATTTGCAAAATTTTGTTTTTCATAACAATAACTTGTCCACGCTTTCTTCAATTGAATCATTAAATGGATTTATTATGTGAACAAAACAATAATATGACATTACAGATTCTTTTACAAACTTATCCTCTTTATTTCTAAGGATTTCAGCATTAATACTTATATAGTCATAATATTGGTTGTACTTGCAATTAACATTTTATCATCAATATTTTTTGCATATAAAATTCTACCAGTGTCTTCATCCATTAAAATAGCACTTTTTGATGTAACTTCTATAGCATTTGCAAACATTGGAAATAAAAATAAAATAAATAAAATAATTTTTTTCATATCTTCACCTATTTATCTATATGAAAATAAGGACTAAATTAGTCCTTATTAAAATATTAATATAAACCATGAATTTTCTGTCTATCTGTTTCAAGTAAATTATCTAACTGCCATTTATCATCTATTTTAGTCAAAGAAAAATCAATATTATATGTAATTCTATCTTTTACTTCTTCCATTTTATTCAATTTATAATCCCAAAACTTTTCCTCATTTAACTCATCGTTTTCATAAAATTCATCTTTGTTTTCTTCTTTATATGTATTTGCATTATCAATTGCTTTTTTTAAATTATAAACCTCAATTTCAACAGAAACAATAGCTTTATCATCAGTTATTACTTCATCATTTATTTTATATTTAATATTTTTATATTGTTTTTTTAATATTTCTTTATATTTTACTTTTTGCTCTTCAGTTAAATTTTCATCATCTATAACATTATCTAATTGCAATAATAAATCACTATTTAAATTATTATAATCTGAAAACAATTTTTGTACTTCATTTTTAGGATTATTCATAGATGTTTCACATCCAGTTACAAACATAAATAAAAATAAAAATATTAGTATTTTTTTTATCATATATCCTCCTCATTAATATGATTTACTAATATTTTTATTTTATTCATATATAATTAATATTCACAATTTCCTGGAGTTCTAGGATATGGAATAACGTCCCTAATATTATCAACACCAGTTAAATATATTAATAATCTTTCAAATCCCATTCCAAATCCAGAATGTACACATCCACCATATTTTCTTAGATTTAAATACCAATCTAACCCATCAAAAGACATATTAAGTTCTTTCATACGATTAACTAGTTTTTCATAGCTTTCTTCTCTTTGACTTCCACCCATCAATTCACCAGCACCAGGTACTTCCAAATCAACAGCTGCAACAGTTTCATTATCTTCATTTAACTTCATATAAAACGCCTTAATATCTTTTGGCCAGTTCTTAATAAAGACAGGCCCGTTAAAATACTCAGTTATATATTTTTCATGTTCCTTAGCTATATCCTTCCCATATTCCGGTTCAAATTCCCATTTAATACCTGATTGTTTTAAAATTGTAATAACTTCTTCATGATCTATTCTTGTAAATTTACTATTTAATAGTTTAGTTAATTTATTTATTAATCCTTTTTCAACAAATTTATCTAAAAATTCCATTTCAGATTTACAATTATCTAATACATATTTAACAACAAATTTTAACATACTTTCCATAATATCCATATTTTCATTTAAATCACAAAATGCAATTTCAGGTTCAATCATCCAAAATTCTGATGCATGAGTTTTTGTATTAGAATTTTCAGCTCTAAAAGTAGGCCCAAAAGTATATGTTTTTTTAAATGCTAAAGCAAAAGTCTCCGCTTCCAACTGTCCAGTTACTGCAAGACCAACTTTTTTTCCATAAAAATCTTTATCTAATTCAACCTTACCTAATTTAGCAATTTTTTCTAAGTCCAAAGTTGTTACCTGAAACATTTGACCAGCACCTTCACCATCATTTGCTGTAATAAGAGGTGTATGTGCATATACATATCCATTAGTTTGAAAATATGTATGTATTGCCATTGCAGCAACACTTCTTACCCTAAATACTGCCTGAAACAAATTTGTTCTAGGTCTTAAATAAGCTTGTTCTCTTAAAAATTCTCTTGTATGTTGTTTAGGTTGCATTGGATAATCATCGGGACAATCACCTAATAATTTTATATCCTTAGCTTTTAATTCAATATTTTGTCCCTTACCTTCTGATTTTACTATTTGACCATATACACAAATACTTGAACCATTTTTTATTTTTTGTATTTCTTCAAAATTATTAATTAAATTATCATATACTATTTGTAAATGTGTAAAACATGTTCCATCAGAAAAATCAATAAAACCGAATTCTTTTTGTTTTCTATGATTCCTAACCCAACCTTCAATTATTACTTCTTTACCAATGCATTCTTCTTTAAAAATATCTTTAACATCATATTTCATATAAATCCTCCTAAAAAAAAAGTGTCCTCCTACTAAAGGACGAACACATATATCCGCGATACCACCTAAATTACTATAAAATAGTCATCTCATAATTATAACGGAATTACCGTTCCTGTTCTACATTATTTCTTCAGGAAACTCCAGGTGTTATTCATATATCATAAATTAACTTGTTTTCACTATACCAAGCTCACTAATAATATCTGATATATTACTTCTCCTATCAACGTTCATACATAAAATATATCATATATTATTTATTTTGTAAACTATTTGTTAAATATAATAAATCATATATTTTTTTTAGATTAACATTAACATAATTATATACTTCTTTTATCATATAATTAAAATCATTTGAATCAACATTAAAACATTCAAAATAAATATATTTTAATTTATCAAAATTTAAATTATTATAAATATTATCTAATTCTCTATTAATATATTTTATCTTCTTTAATTCTTTTCTTGTAAAATTATTAATAACATCTTTTCCAATTACTTTAATATCCAAATCTATTTTATTTATTTTATTGTATTTTTCAAGTACATCTAATTCTTCATCAACTTGAAGAGAACTTTTTTTAACACTAATTCCTTTAGAATTAAATAAAATAGATACAAGAGAATAATCATCCATGAATATACATGCATAATTAACTATATTTACATCCTTATTCGTATATATTAAACACTTATCTTTTATAGAATTAATAAAATTTAAATCAACAAATACCTTACATGTTTTAAATAAATTTAAATCCTTTTTACTCACTTTAAATATAGGAATTTTTTTTACATATAAAAAATTATCATTTTCTTCCCATTCATAAAAATCATAATAATTTTTATGAAAATTTAAAATAACATCATTTACATATTTCATTTTTTCCTCCCTTAAAAAAAATTGAAATCCATATTAAAAATATACCAACAATAATACATAAACATTCAAGCTTTCTAATTATAAAATTAACATATTCTAAAAAACTATACCCTATTACACACAAATTTAAATATAAAATTATATTAATAATTCCAAAACTAGTAAATAATATTCCAATTAAAAATAAAATAAATTTTAAAAACATGTATACCACCTAATAAATTTTATTTATTAAACATAAAATTTATTATATAATTTAATAGAGGTGAAATTATGAAATTGTTAATGTATGCTATTTTAGGAATTATTCAAGGATTTACAGAACCAATTCCCGTATCTTCTAGTGGACATTTGGTAATATTTAATTCAATATTAAATGTTAAAGAATTAAATGATTTAAATTTTGAAATATTTGTTAATTTTGGAAGTTTTATAGCAATTACATTTTTTTATAGAAAGGAAATATTAGAAATAATAAATGATTTTTTCTTATATATTAAAACAAAAAAAGAAAAATACAAATCAAATTATAAATATGCATGGATGATAGTTATTGGAACAATCCCAGCTGGAATTATCGGATTATTATTTAAAAATTCAATTGAAAACTTCACATCAGTTAAAATTGTTGGAATATCATTACTAATTACAGCATTTATGCTTTTTATGATAAAAGATTTTAAAGGAAATAAAGAAAAAAAAGATATGACATTAAAAGATTCCATAATAATTGGATTATTTCAAGTAATAGCATTATTTCCTGGAATAAGTAGAAGCGGATCAACATTAGTTGGAGGAATGAGTAGAAATCTAACAAGAGAAACAGCATTTAAATATAGTTTTATGCTATACATTCCTATAAGTATTGCAACTATGATATTGGGTGTTAAAGATGTTATTTCAACAGGAATTACAAGTACACTTTTATTTCCATATCTTTTAGGAATGATTATAGCTGGAATAGTAACATATTTTTCAATAAAATGGTTTAAAAAAATTATGGAAAAAGGTAAATTAATTTACTTTGTTTATTATTGTTTATTTGCAGGAATTATTACAATTTTATTTATTAAATAAAAAAAAGATGATTATTCATCTTTTTTTGTTATAAACTTATCTATTTCTACTTTATTTATTGACTCAAATTTATTAGTAATTTTTTCTGTAGTTACATTAACCTCTTTAACCTCTTTTGTAACTTTATCAATACTTTTTTGTAGAGAATCCCACCTTTCTTTATATCGTGAAAATTCAATACTTAATTTTTGTAATTCCTTTTGAATAATAACAGCATACTTATCTCTTTCCATATTCTTTATTACAGTTTGAACAACAGTAAGCATTGACATAAGAGTAGTAGGAGATGCTATCCATACTCTATTTTTATAAGCATATTCAATTATATCTTGATGATATGCATTTAATTCAGCAAATAAAGCCTCTGCAGGTAAAAACATAAATGCTTGATTGGATGTTACTCCTGGTATTATATATTTATTTTTTATATCATCTATATGTTTTTTTACATCCATTTTAAATTTCTTTTCATATAAATCTCTTTCAACTTTTGATATATTTTTATCTACCATATTTTGATAATTTTCAAGAGGAAATTTTGAATCAATTGCAACTATCCCTAATGGATCTGGTGCGTATAATACCGCATCTGCAATATATCCATTTGAAAATTTATGTTGCAATTCATATATTTTAGTATTATTTTCTCCAAAAACATTAGACAAAATATTATTTAAACTTACTTCTCCAAATGTACCTCTACTTTTCTTATCTGTTAATATTACTTGCAACGAAACAATATCACTAGACAATGTTTCAATTTTCTTTTGAGCTTCATCAATTTTAGACAATCTTTCTAAAACGGATATAAATGTTTTATTAGTTTTTTCAAAATTTTCATCTATTCTTCCATTAACCTTATCATTTATTTTTAAAAGTCTATCTTCAATTTTATCGTTCAAAAGTATAAAATCATTATTAATATTTTTACTAAAATCAGATTTAAATTCTCCTAATTCCTTAGTTATACTTGTTTCAAATTTACCAAGTCTTTCTGTTATATTACTTTCATTTATATTTTTAAATAAAGAAATTACAACAAGTATTAAAATCAAAATCAATAAAAAAATCATTATATATTCCATTTATTATCACCATATACATTATATAACATAAATATCTTTTATTTCAATATTCAAATAAAAAGTAAAATTTGTTTTATATATATATATAACTATTTTAATTATTATTTACTTTAAATTTTCCTCTTTCCATTTTTTAAAACCTCCTGGAATAGAATAAGTTTTATAACCTTTTTTGTTTAAAAAAATAGATAATTCTAGAGATAAAATTCCTCTATCACAATATAAATAATAAATATCATTTTTATTTAAATATCTTTCTGGTGCAAGTTCTAATAATTCTTTACAAATGTTAATTGCGTCTGGAATATGATTAGAATTATAAAAAACATCGTCTCTAATATCTATAATTATTTTTTTCATTTCATCACCATAATATTTTATGCAAAAAAAATAACACTGTAAGTGTTATTCATCAAAGAAAAAATCATCAAAAAATTGATCATCAGAAACATCTTCATCTTCAATTTTCTTTATAATATTATCAATATTTTCATTAATATGAACTGCATTATCCATATTAGGTTCAACTATCTTTTTTAAATCATCTTTATTATAATCTTCATTTATATCCTTATTACCTTCTATAGATAAATCATTTCCATCTGAATTTTTAGTTTTATTCTCTTCTTCTTCCTTTTCAAGTTCAGCAATTTTAGCATCAATCTTCTTTATTAATTCATCAACATCAAATTCATCTTCCCTATTTCTACTTGGCCCCATCATACCTGGAAAAGGAAATGGCATTTTTGGCATTTCATTAAAATCCTGTTTTGGAGCAAACATATTATTATTTAACTCACTTTTCTTTTTCTCTTTTACAAAATTTTTTAAATCAAATATTTTTATTGCTTGCTTTTGTCTTTCAGGATAAGGAGATTTACCATATGAAGGTATATTCCAATTAAACTCATTTACACCTTTTAATTTAGTCTTAAAAGGATCTTGTCTTTGTTTCTTTATAATTGCATCTTTAAATGCTAATCGTTGTAAATCACTAACAGTAATCAAAGGTCTGGTTTCATCTGGTTTATCCTTACCCTTGCCTTTTACTTTAATATCTCCACAAAGCTTACTAATTTCCTCTAAAGCATTTAATTCACTACTTAATAAATAAATCATATTAGTACAATTACCTTTAATTGTTTCTGCATTCTCTTTTCCATAAACTTGATTTAATTGAGCAAAATTTTGAATAATTAAATTAAACCTTATTTGTCTAGAACGAGCAGCTGTAATCATTGTTGTAACATCTTTTAATTCAGGCATATTTGCAAATTCATCCAATATAAAATTAGTTCTAACTTTTAATTTTCCACCAGACTCCTGTGCAACATCTATTAAACTTTCATAACACTGCTTAACAAATATAGTAGTAAGTGCATGATATGTTTTTTTCTCATCTTGAATTATCAAAAATACTGCTGTTTTTTCTCTACCAATATCCATCATATCAAAATCACTTTTTGATAACATCTCAGAAAGATTTTCTGCCATAGCAAATATATTTATTTTTTGTCTAAATACAGAAATAATACTACCTTTAGTATCATTTGGAGCATCAATAGTTCCAGCAGCATTTATATATGCAGGATTAGAACTCTCCTTCATTTTAAAATATTCTTTAGAATAAGTAGAAGCACCATATTTTTCTTCCCCTACAGTTAACATCTGAATAATAGAATTAATGTTAATATATTCCTCAGTAGTATCCTGAAATAATCCTTGTGCTAATGCAACAAAATAATCCGCAGAAGTATTTTGCCAAAATGGATCATCAGTTTTTTCATCATGAAGTATATTTATAGCTAAATCTCTTAATAATTCATTACATTTATCAAAATTACCTTCTTTATATAATTTATAAGGTAATGCAAGTGGATTCCACATATTTCCCCTTTGAGGATTACGAAAGTTAAGTAATACAATTTTATAACCCCTATCTTTCAAAAATTCCCCATTATTTTCAAATATTTCTCCTTTTGGATCAGTAATAACCATTGACTCCCCATGTTTTGCTAAAATATGAACTAAAGGATTAACTACACAATATGTTTTTCCGCTACCTGTAGAACCAATAATTAAAGAATGACTTTCGCCATCGTCAACCCATATTTTACCTTTTTCAGAATATAACGGTACGCCACCTGCTTCATATGAATAATCCGACTCATTTACAACCTTTACACCAATAGCATTTTTAATATCATCAACCTTAGCCCACTTTGAATATCCCCCTGTTTGTTTCTTTTCTTTTACAATTCCAAATCCCTTTTCCCTTTCAAAAAAATAAGAAGAAACAAGCATGGCTATTATACCAATTGTAAAAACAAAAAACACAAGTGTACCAAAAAGATTTTCCCCAGATAAACCTGGAAGAGGATTTAAACCAACTAATTCTCCTGTATGAGTTACACTAGTTATATTCCCAACACCAACAGCAATTAAATATAGTAAAAATATTAAAAACAAAATAAAATATAAAATATCTTTTGCTTCTGCTCTAAATTTTAATTTCATATAAATCACATCCCCAAATACATAATTTTATTATATCAAAAAAAATTATTAATATAAAGATTATATTAATAATTTGTAGCATCTTCAAATACATTCTTAGGATTCATATATGTATGGGTATCAACATCCCAAATTTCAAAATGTAAATGAACACCAGAAGTAATACCTGTATCCCCCATTATACCAATAATAGTTCCTGCATCAACTTCATCACCTTTATTAATCAAAAACCTATCTAAATGAGCATATA
>CALVIA010000033.1 GCA_944329255.1 uncultured Bacilli bacterium | reverse complement strand
ACATAAGATATATTATACTATAAACAAACTTAATTCCGTTTTTATTTATAAAACGGACTTCCAAATGAAAATTAACAGATAACAAAAAAAATAATAAAATAAAATTGACAATTACTTATCATAAATATATAATGTATTTGTGAAAGTTTGAGGTGAGAGATATGTTAAGAACTTTTCAACCAAATAAAAGTAAAGAAAAAAAAGATCATGGTTTTTTTGCTAGAAAAGAGGCTGGAACTGGAATTTTAAACAAAAGAAGAAAAAAGGGCAGAAAAAAATTATGTAAATAATACAATTTTATTTTATTTTTTATTATTGAGGTGTAATAATGAAAAAGATAAATATTATAAAAAAAAATGATGAATTTAACTATATTATAAATAATGGTAAAAAATATTATAGTGAGTTATTTTATTTATATATGTTAAAGAATAACCTCGATTATAATAGATATGGAATAAGTGTTTCAAAAAAAATAGGGAATGCAGTTGTAAGAAATAAGTATAAAAGAAGAATTAAGTTTATAATTGACAATTTAAAGATTAATTTAAAAGGATATAATATTGTAATTATTTCAAGGTCAAGGTTAAAATTTTCTGATTACAATTATTTAAAAAGTAATATAGTTAATTTGTTTAATATGATTGGAGAAAAAAATGAAAAGAAATAATAAAATTAAAGTATTATTTATTTTTTTACTTGTATTTTTGTTAAGTGGTTGCACCAAAATTCTTAAAGATGATAATAAGAAGGTAGTTACTTATGATGCTGACATTGTTTGTAATTCTTGTCTTGAATCATGTAAATTATTAGAAGATGAATTTAATTCTTTAAAAAATAATGAAAATTTAAGTAAAGAAGATAAAGAAAAGTTAAGTGATTTAGAAAAGGATTTAAGCAAGTGTAAGGAAGATTGTAATAAAAAATGTGATTCTGCTAAAAAAAATCAAACAGGTCAAAGCTTAACTCAAAATATTTTATGTAAACCAACAAATAGTGATGTTATTGAAATTTATGAAAAGTATGGAGTAGATATTTCAAAATTAGATAATTGTAGTGATTTTAATTTATTTTCTAATTATGAAGGTTTATGGGCTAGCTTATTTGTTAAACCTTTAGCATGGATAATAATTAAATTTGGTTTAATATTAAATAATTATGGATTGTCATTAATAATTATAAGTATATTAATAAGGGTTTTATTGATGCCAATAACAAGAAAGACAGCTATGCAATCTGAAAATATAAAGAAAGCTCAACCAGAAATTGATAGGATTAATAAAAAATATGAAAATAAGTTGGATAATGAATCTCAATTAAAAAAGAATCAAGAAATTTTATTTGTATATAAAAAATATGATATTAATCCTTTATCTAGTTGTTTATTTGCATTTATTCAAATTCCATTATTATTTGCATTTTTAGAGGCAATTAATAGAACTCCCGCAATTTTTGAGGAAAAACTATTAGGATTTCATATGGGAGTGACTCCTTTATTGGCCATAACTAATGGAGATTTTAAATATTTATTTATAGTTGTAATTTTAGGACTTGTAACTTATTATTCACTTAATTTAAGTAGGGCAGATATGGCTGGTTCTATTGATTCAAAGCAATCTCGATTTATGACTATATTTATGTTAGTATTTATTGTTTTTGCATCATTTAATGTTTCTACAGCTATATGTCTTTATTGGATTTCTACAAGTTTATTTACAATTTTACAAAATTTATTAGTTAAGAAAGAGAAGTAATATGAAGTTATTTAAATATGAAGGAAAAAATTTAGACGAATTAAAAAACAAGGCTTTTTCCGATTTAAATGCGAGTGAAAATGAGTTGTTTTTAAAAATCGATGAAGAGTTTGTTGGAATTTTAAAGAAAAAAAAATATATATTATATGTTTTAATTAAAGAAGATGTAGTGAAATATATAAAAAATTATATTTATGATATTACAAAATATATGGGAATAAATGTTAATGCTGAAATAAAATTAAGAGATAATATGATTTTAATTAATTTGTTTTCGGAAGATTGTTCAGTTTTAATTGGAAAAAATGGAAAAACTTTAGAATCTTTACAAACACTTATTAAAAATACTATTTTGGTAAAAACAGGAATTAAAATAAATATTTTTTTGGATATTGAAAATTATAAGGAACATAGTAATATTAAATTGGAGTCACATATAAAAAAGATCGCTAAAGAAGTAAAAATGTCTGGTATTGAGGTTAAACTAGATCCAATGAATTCATTTAAACGTAGAATTGTTCATAATGCTGTTAGTAGTGTAAATGGTGTGAGTAGTAAAAGTGAAGGTGAAGAACCTAATCGATATGTAATAATAAGAAAAATTGATAATTAAACATCAATTTTTTTTATTTATTTTTTTAATATTTGTATAGTTGTGTTTTAATGATATAATATAATTATATTTGGAGGTTATATTATGAATGATACTATTGCAGCTATTTCTACATCATTGGGTATTGGTGCTATTTCTATAATTAGAGTATCTGGTGATGATTCTATTAATATTGTCAATAACATTTTTAGTAATGATTTATTAAATGTTGATTCTCATACAATTGTTTATGGTTACATTATTGATAATAATGAAAAAATAGATGAGGTTCTTGTTTCAGTTATGAAATCACCAAAAACATTTACTACTGAGGATGTTGTTGAGATAAATTGTCATGGTGGAATCTCTACAACTAATAAGGTTTTAGAATTAGTTTTAAAAAAAGGTGCTAGATTAGCAGAACCAGGTGAATTTACTAAAAGAGCATTTTTAAATGGAAGAATTGATTTGTTAGAGGCAGAAAGTGTAATGGATTTAATTAATTCAAAAACTGAATCTTCAAGAAAATTGGCAATGTCAACTCTTTCTGGGAATGTTTCTTCCATGATACAAAATTTAAGAAATAAAATGTTAGATATAATTTCAAATATTGAAGTTAACATCGATTATCCAGAATATGAAGATATTTTAGTTGTTACCAATGATATGATAAAAGAAAATATTTCTTTTTTGAAAAATGAAATTAGCAAAATTTTAAATGAAGCAAAAAATGGGAAAATAATAAAGGATGGAATTAACACTATAATAATAGGTCGACCAAATGTAGGTAAAAGTAGTTTATTAAATAAATTAATAGATGAAGATAAAGCTATTGTTACGAATATTGAAGGTACTACAAGAGATATAGTTGAGGGAAGTATTTCATTTGATGGAATTACTCTTAATATAGTAGATACAGCTGGCATAAGAAAAACAGATAATTTGGTTGAAAAGATTGGTGTTGAAAAAAGTTTAAGTTTATTAAAAAATGCTGATCTAGTAATTTTAGTATTCAATAATAATGAAAAATTAGATAATGATGATATGTTACTTTTAGATAAGACAAAAAATATACCAAGAATAATTTTTATAAATAAAAATGATTTAAAGAAAAATATTGATATTAAAAACTATGAAAATATTGTATATGGAAATACTTTGGATTATTCGGGTTTAAATGATTTAAGAAATAAAATAAAAGAGATGTTTAATTTAGAAAATATTGAAAAATCTGATTTAAATTATTTATCAAGTGCAAAACATATTTCTATATTATCTGAATGTTATTCAATTATAAATGATATTGAAAAATCTATAAAAAATAATATGTCTGTAGATATGTTGGAAATAGATATAAGAAAAATTTGGGAATTATTAGGAAACATAACTGGTGAAAGTTATGATGATGAATTATTAGATAATTTATTTGATAAGTTTTGTTTAGGAAAATAATTGCATGAAGTTAAAAAATTTAAACTTATCAAATTTTAGAAATCATGAAAATATTTATTTTGATTTTGATGATAATATTAACATTTTTTTAGGTAATAATGGAGCAGGAAAAACAAATATTTTAGAAAGTATTTATGTGCTTGCTATAACAAAATCATTTAGGACATCTAATGATAAAAATCTAATAAATTTTGAAAAAAATTTTTGTAAAATTGAATCAACCATTTTAAAAAATAATATAAATTACTTTTTTGATGTTTTAATTAGTTCTAAAGGGAAAAGAGTATCAATCAATGAAAATATATATAAAAAAATAAGTGATTATTTATCTAATTTAAATGTTATATTGTTTTCTCAAGATGATATAGAATTAATCAAAGGTAGTCCTAGTTATAGAAGAAAGTATATTAATATAGAAATTTCACAATTAAATAATAAATATTTATATGTTTTAAATCAATACAATTTGTTATTAAAAAATAGAAACGAATATTTAAAAAAAGTATCTATTGATAATTATGATAAATTTTACATTGATATTTTAAATAATCAATTGATGGAAAAGGCTTTATTAATATATAAATTTAGATTTGATTTTTTTGAAAAAATGAATTTTTTTATTAAAGAAATTTATAATAATTTCTTTTCTTATAATATTTCTTTAAAATATATAAATAATTTAGACATAGATTTTTATGATGAAAAAAAAATAAGTGATTTTTATTTAAATAAAATGAAGAGTAATATAAAGAATGACATTTTTTCTGGATATACTCAGTTTGGACCTCATAAAGATGATTTTGAAATATTATTTAATAATAAAAAATTGAAAGAAGTTGGTTCTCAGGGGCAACAAAAATTATTTTTATTTTGTTTTAAAATTTGTGAAATTAAAATATTTAAATTAGTAACAAATGATTATCCAATTCTTTTATTAGATGATTTATTTAGCGATTTAGATATTGAAAAAAGAAATGAAATATTTAAACTTATAAATAATGAAGTACAAGTTTTTATTTCTTCTACTGATTTAACATCAATTAATAACGAAATTATAAAAAGCTCAAAAATTTTTAATATTAAATAGTAAATTTATATTAAAAATTTCTTTTTTTTTCAAAAAAACTCTTATTTTATGATATAATATATCTATATGTATAGGTATACGATATTATGTTTTTTATTAAATACGTGGCTATAAATACAAAATTAAGAAAGGATGTAAAAATGGAAGATAATATAAAACAAGAACATTATGATGCTTCTGATATACAAGTTTTAGAAGGATTAGAAGCGGTTAGAAAAAGACCGGGTATGTATATTGGTACAACTGATATTAAAGGATTACATCATTTAGTATGGGAAATTGTAGATAATTCAATAGATGAAGCTCTAGCTGGATATTGTAAAAATATTGAAGTTATAATTAACAAAGATAATTCTATAACAGTTAAAGATGATGGTAGAGGAATTCCTGTAGATATTCATCCAAAAACAAAAAAATCAACAGTAGAAACTGTTTATACTGTTTTGCATGCAGGTGGAAAATTTGGTGGAGGAGGTTATAAGGTATCCGGTGGATTACATGGAGTAGGTGCTTCTGTTGTTAATGCATTAAGTAAATGGGTTGAAGTAAAGGTTTATAAAAATGGTAATGTATATTTTATTAGATTTGAAAATGGTGGGCATACTATTGAACCTCTTAAAATTATTGATAATTGTGAGTTAAACAGAACTGGAACTGTTGTAACATTTAAACCAGATCCAAATATATTTGATAGTGAAATTTATGATTACGAAACATTAAAAGTAAGAATAAGAGAATTGGCTTTTTTAAATAAAGGACTTTCTTTAACTTTGAGGGATGATAGAGATGAAGAAGATACTACAGGTGAACATTTCTTATACGAAGGTGGTATTAGTGAATATGTAAGATTTATTAACAAATCTAAAACAGTAATTCATGATAATATTATTCATCTTGAAGGGGAAGAAGACGGAATTTTTTTTGAAGTTGCTATGCAATATAATTCTGGATATAACGAAAACATTTACTCTTTTGTAAATAATATAAATACACATGATGGTGGAACACATGAAGAGGGTGTTAAGAGAGCTCTTACAAGAGTTATTAATAATTATGCACGTAAAAATAATATTTTGAAAGAAAAAGATGATTCTTTAACTGGAGATGATGTTAAAGAAGGTTTGACAATGATAATTTCTTGCAAACATCCTAACCCTCAATTTGAAGGACAAACAAAAGGTAGATTAGGAAATTCAGAGGTTAGAAAGTTAGCAGATAATGTATTTTCACAAGGTTTTGACAGATTTTTAATGGAAAATCCAGAATATGCAAAAATAATTGTAAATAAAGCAATGTTAGCATGTAGAGCAAGAAATGCTGCAAAAAAAGCAAGGGAAATTACCAGAAAATCGGATTTAGCTACATCGAATTTCTTTGGTAAACTATCTGATTGTAAAAGTAAGGATCCTAAAATTTCTGAAATATTTATTGTCGAGGGAGACAGTGCGGGTGGAAGTGCTAAAAAAGGTAGAGATTCAATGACTCAAGCAATTTTACCTTTACGAGGAAAAATTTTGAATGTCGAAAAGGCAAGGCTTGATAAAGCATTATCTAATGAGGAAATTAGAAGTATTATAACTGCATTTGGTACAGGTATAGGAGAGGATTTTGATTTATCTAAATTAAGATATAATAAAATTATAATAATGACCGATGCCGATGTTGATGGTTCTCATATTAGAGTTTTATTGTTAACTCTATTTTATAGATTTTTTAAACCTATTGTTGAAAATGGACATGTTTATGCTGCTCAACCACCATTGTTTAGAATAATGCATGGTAAAACAAGAAAATATGTTTTAGACGAAGCTGAAAAAGAAGAATATTTAAGTTCATTACCTGAAAATGTTAGAGCAAGAGCTGAGATTGCTAGAATGAAGGGATTAGGAGAAATGGATGCTGATGAGTTAAATGAAACAACAATGGATATTGAAAAGAGAACTTTAAGAAGAATTAGTGTTAGTGATTGCGTAGCTGCTGATGCTATTTTTGAAAAACTTATGGGTGATGATGTTGAACCAAGAAGAAATTTTATAGAAGAAAATGCAAGATTTGTAAAAAATCTGGATATTTAGGAGGTTTAATGTGGAAGAAAATAATAATTTAGATAAATTTAATGGCTCATTTCATGAAAGAGATTCATTGTCAGAAAATGATATAGTTTCTGAAGTTAAAGATTCTTTTTTAGACTATTCCATGAGTGTTATTACGTCTAGAGCTATACCTGATTTAAGAGACGGATTAAAACCAGTACATAGAAGAATTTTATGGTCAATGTATGAAGAGGGAAATACCCCCGATAAACCACATAAAAAATCCGCAACAACAGTTGGATATGTTATGGGACATTATCATCCACATGGTGATTCATCTATTTATGACGCAATGGTTCGTTTGGCACAAGATTTTAATCAGAGATACATGTTAGTTGATGGACATGGTAATTTTGGTAATATTGAAGGAGATGGGGCAGCTGCCTATCGTTATACAGAAGCAAGATTGGCCAAAATTTCTCTTGAATTGTTAAAAGATATTAATAAAGATACTGTAGATATGGATGAAAATTTTGATAATACTTCAAAGGAACCAAAAGTTTTACCAAGTAGATTTCCTAATATTTTAGTAAATGGTACTATGGGAATTGCTGTTGGTATGGCTACTAACATTCCTCCACATAATTTAGGTGAGGTTATAGATGGCTGCATTGCTTATATTGATAATCCAGATATAGATACTCTTGGTTTGATGAATTATATTAAGGGACCCGATTTTCCTACTGGTGGAATTATACTTGGAAATTCTGGTATAAAAAAAGCTTATGAAACCGGAAGAGGTTCTATTACTATAAGAAGTAAAGCAGAAATTGTAGAATCAACAAATCATAGTTCAATAATTATTACTGAGGTTCCTTATGGTGTAAATACAATGGAATTAAAAAATAAAGTAGCGGAGTTAGTAAGAGATAAAGTAATTGATGGTATATCAGATTATCATACGGATTTAAAAAATGGTGTAAAAATTACTATTACTCTAAAAAGAGATGCTAATCCTCAGGTTGTATTAAATAATTTGTATAAACACACCAATTTTCAGATTCAATATGGTATTATATTTTTAATGTTAGACGGCAAAACGCCTAGAACGCTTCCTCTTAAAGATATTATTTCTAAATATATTGATTATCAGAAAGAAGTTATTATTAGGAGAACAAAATTTGATCTAGCAAAAGATGAAAAAAGAGTTCATATTTTAGAAGGGTATAAAATTGCTCAAGATAACATTGATGAAGTTGTGAATATCATAAAAACAGCAAAAAGTGATATAGAAGCCAAAGAAAAGTTAATGAGTAGATTTGGTTTATCGGAAATACAAACTGATGCTATTTTAGAATTGAAACTACGTAGATTAACAGGATTGGAAAGAGAAAAGATAGAAAATGAGCTTAACTTTTTATTAAAAGAAATAGAAGAATTAAAATCTATTTTAGCTTCTGAAGAAAAAGTTTTAAATATAATAAAAAAAGAGATGTTAGAAATTAAGGATAAATATTCTGATGATAGAAGAACAAAAATTGATATGACCGCAATTGAATATATAGAGGATGAATCTTTGATTCCCGTTGAAGATATTATGGTTACTTTAACTAATAAAGGATATATTAAAAGACTTTCTGTTGATACATATAAAACTCAAAATAAGGGTGGTGTAGGTATTAAGGGAATGTCAACAAACGAGGAAGATTTTGTCGAACATATGTTGGTATTAACAACACATGAATATATTTTATTTTTTACAAATAAGGGCAAGGTTTATAGATTAAAAGGATATGAGATTCCTGAATTTAGCAGACAATCAAAGGGACTGCCAATTGTTAATATTTTACCTTTAGAAAAAAATGAAAAAGTATCGTCAATTTTTGCAATTTTAAGCAATGAGGATTCAAAATATTTAGTTTTTGTTACTAAAATGGGATTAATTAAAAGATGTAATTTATCAGAATTTGAAAATATAAGAAATAACGGAAAAATTGCAATTTCATTAAAAGAAAACGATGAACTTATTTCCGTTTCAAAAACTAAAGGAAACAGTTTTATTGTTATTGTTTCATCAAATGGTAGATTAGTTAGATTTAATGAAAATGAAGTAAGAATAATGGGTAGATCAGCATCAGGAGTAAAAGGTATTGACATTGATTATGATAAAGATTATTGTATTGATGCAAATATTTCTGAAGACAATGAAGAAGTTCTTGTTGTTACAGAAAATGGTTATGGAAAAAGAACTACGATTAACGAGTACAGAATTACTCATAGAGGAAGCAAGGGTGTAAAAACTATTAATTCTACTGACAAAACAGGAAACATAATTTCTTTTAAAGTTGTTAAAAATAGTCAAGATTTAATAATTGTTACTAATATTGGAATGGTAATTAGAATTCCTATAGATCAAATTTCGATTATGAGTAGGGTAACACAGGGAGTTAAATTAATCACTTTGAAAGAAGAACAAAAAGTAACATCCGTATTTAATATTCCTAAAAACGAAAATATTGAAGATGAAGAATAAAATCATTCTTCACCTTTTTTATAGAATAATATATAAGAATAAAAATATAGAATGTTTCACGTGAAACATAAATAATTTAAATATACAATGTTCCACGTGAAACATAAAATATATGATTTAAATATACAATGTTTCACGTGAAACATAAAAAATAAAATATATAATATCTTATATAAAAATGCCATATATAACGAATAAATGTTCGTATATATGACAAAGTGTTGTATGAAATAAAATATATTTATATATAAATATTTATTTTAAAATTATTTCCCGGGAAATAATTTTAAAAATTAATATTAAAATATTGAATAAAAAAAAAATATATGTTACAATTTATTAGCGTAACGTTAAAAATTAATTAACTGGCCAGGATTGGAAAATAGCAACCAAATTAATATTTTAGCGTGTACGCTTTTTTTAATTATTTCCCGGGAAATAAAATGGAGATTAGATATGTTGGATAATGAAAAAATTATGAATGTTGCACTAAATGAAGCCAAAAAATCTTTAAAAACTAAAGATGTACCTGTAGGAGCGGTTATTGTATATAAAAATAGAATAATATCTAAAGCACACAATAATAAAAATATAAAAAAATGCTGTATTAATCATGCAGAAATAAATGCAATAATTCTTGCAAATAAAAAATTAAAAAATGAACGATTAGATGATTGTGTTTTATATGTTACAATGGAGCCTTGTCAAATGTGTATGTCAGTTATAATTGAATCAAAAATAAAAAAAATAGTTTATGGAATCAAAAATAAAAATAATATTCACAATTTGTTATTAACAAATTGTGAAAAAGTGGAAATACAAAATAATGTATTAAAAAATGATATTGAAAAAATGATGAAGGATTTTTTTGAAGAAATAAGAAACAAATAAATGTTTTTTTTTTTATAAAAATGACTTTCTAAGTTTTTACAAGTAATTTTTGTAAATTTCTTAAAAAAAGTTGTGATTTTAACTGAAATTGT
>CALVIA010000032.1 GCA_944329255.1 uncultured Bacilli bacterium | reverse complement strand
AAATTCTCCTCTACTATAATAAGTATATATTATTTTAGATTAAAAGACAACTATTATATTTAAAATATATATACTATTATTTATTTGATTTTTTTACATTTCACAACATTTTTTTCTACCAAACTTGCATAGAGATTATATTCTGGATGATCCATTGTGCTATAAAAATAATGTTCAAAATATGGATTTTCATATCCTTCTTCATATAAAATTTCTTTAATTTGACTATCGGTAATTAACATCATATCATTTTTATTATTTTTAATAATTTCTTCTTCTAAATTATCAATTTTTACTACATTTTCTATTTTTAATATAAATTCTTTTTCATTTAAGACCATGCTTTTACTAATTAAAAATGGTTTTAATTGTTTTACTTTTTTATATTGTGGATTACTAATATATTTATCTTGTTTTATATTATATTCTTTATGATTTTCGTCATAATACATATATTCTACATATAAAAATTTAAATTTACCTTCTATACTATAATTATTAGCAAAAAAATTTTGCACAATTTCATCAAATTTATCAATTTTTGTTTTTCCTGCATTTAACATTTCTTTTTCAATAATTTTTTCCTTATCGTTCATGTACTTCATTTATTTCACCTCAAATTATATATATATTATTTTATCAAAGTAGTTCCAGTCATTTCATTTGGTTTTTCAATTTTCATTATATCTAATATAGTTGGAGCAATATCTGATAATCGCCCATCTTTTAATTCTATATTTTTTTCACATATTATAAATGGTACTAAATTAGTTGTATGAGATGTAATTATATTATCGTTTTCATCAATCATTAATTCACAATTACCGTGATCTGCTGTTACTACCAATGTATAATTTAACTCAATACATTTATCATACAATTTTTTTAAATTATCATCTACTGATTCAACTGCTTTAACAGTTGCATTCATATTTCCTGTATGTCCTACCATATCGCAATTTGCATAATTTAGTATTATCACATCATAATTATTTATAATTTTTAATAATTCATCAGTAATTTGATATGCACTCATTTCTGGTTTTAAATCATAGGTCTTTACTTTTGGACTTTTTATTAATTTTTTATCACAATTTTTTAAACTCATTTCTTTTCCACCATCAAAAAAGTATGTTACATGTGCGTATTTCTCTGTTTCAGCAATTCTTAATTGTTTGATATTTTTTTTAGATAAATAAAATCCAAGTGTATTATTTAAATCATCTAATTTAAAAATGTATGGTATATCTAAATCATCTGATACATACATCATTGTCAAAATATTATTTGTTATATTTTTTAATGATGTTAATATTTGAATAGCTCTATCAGGTCTAAAATTAAACCATAATACTGCATCATTTTGTTTAATTAAACCTTCTTCATTTAGAATTGATGGTTCAATATATTCATCAAATATATTTTTACAATAATTATTTGTAAAAACATCTTTTACATTATTGTATTTTTCTCCACAACCTTTTGTATAAAGATTATACGATTTTTCTGTTCTATCATAATTTTTATCTCTGTCCATTGAATAATATCTACCACATATTGTAGATATTATTCCTATATTCATTTTTTCTATTTCCATTATATATTTATATGCGCTATCTGGTAATGTATCTCTACCATCTGTTATCAAATGTAAATAAATATTTTTAATATTATTTTGTTTTATATAATTTAATAAAAATTTTAAATGATTTATATGTGAATGAACTCCTCCATCACTTATTAGTCCTAGTAAATGTATTTTATTTTGTTTTTTTGCTTTATCTAAAAAAGTATTTAATTGTTTATTTTGATATATATTCTTATTTTCTATTTCTTTATTGATCAGTTCAAGTGGTTGATACGCTATTCTACCTGCACCTATATTCATGTGTCCAGTTTCACTATTTCCCATTTGACCTTTTGGTAATCCAACGTCTATTCCACTTGCCTTTAAATATGAATGTGGATAATTATTCCATAAATAATCAAATGTTTTTTTATTAGCTTGTTTAAAAGCATTACCTTTTATTTCATCTCTCATTCCTACACCATCTAATATAGCTAAAACAACTTTTTTCATAATATAATCCTCCTAAAATTCATTCTTTACTAAAATATTCTTTTGCTAAAATATCTTTTAATATAAGCATTGCATCTAATTCATTATATTTATTTTCTTGTTTTAATTCATTTAATAATCTTCTAATTTCTTTTTTGTATTTTTTTACATCAACTTCTTTATCATATTTATTTAATATTGGATATTTTTTACTCCATACTTTTGTCCAGTTAATATTATTATTTTCTTCATAATTTTCTATGTTTTTATATATTTCATCTATTTTCATATTTACTCCTTTTCTTTATTATTATAGCATAAAAAATCCTATACTACTTAGTAATATAGGATTTGATTATATTATTTCAAAAACAGAGGTTAAATATTTTATTTTTTCTTAATAACTTACAAGTTTATACACTTGCTTTTCTATGTTCTAATCTAAGTTTATCAGCTACTGTTACTATAAATTCTGAATTAGTAGGTTTTGCTTTATCTACATCTACACTATGTCCAAATATTTCATCCATTAAATTCCAATCCCCTCTATTCCAGCTTACCTCAATTGCATGTCTAATTGCTCTTTCAACTCTTGAAACAGTTGTATTAAACTTATTAGATATTTCTGGATACAATTCTTTTGTAATTCCTCCTATTAATTTTGGATTGTTATAAATCAAAATTATTCCTTCTCTAATATATTGATACCCTTTAATATGAGATGGTACTCCTAACTCATGTAATATTTTAGTTACAGAAATTTGTAAATTATTATGATAAATATTTATATTTTTATTTTCTTTAGTTTCTTCATTTACTGTTTCTAAAATTCTTTTTTCTAAATCACATAAGTCATAAGGTTTTAATAAAAAATATGTTACACCATACTCTGATACTTTTCTTATCATTTCGTCACTATTATAAGATGTTGATACAATTACTGGTTTATTTATCTTTTTATTTTTCATTTCCTCTAAAACAAATAATCCATCTTTTTTAGGCATAATTAAATCTAAAATTATAACATCGTATTCATTAATATTATTTTCAATTGTTTTAATTCCGTCTTCTCCCGAATATTCTTTTAATGAAACCATAATATTTTTATCATTCTTAAAATATTCTTCAATCATATCAGCTAAAGCTTTATTATCATCAACTATTAATAATTTTGTCTTACTCATATTTCCTCCCTACAGTAACAATATATATTTTTTTTATATCAATATTTGTCGATTTTTAAATAAAATTAAAAAGTAGTACTAATCTAAAGTACTACTTTAAAAGATAATTATTATGCAACATCTTTGAAATCAACAGCATCAGATGATGATTCACTTCTTGGAACTAAACTATCCATTTGTTTTAAAAGAGTTTTACCTCTTTCTGTTTTAATATCTTGTGTAGATGTTTTAAAACTACTTAATATGGTATTTACTATTTTTCTTTCATCATCATTCATCATTTTATAGGATGTGAAAGAATAGATTTCTTCTTTAGAAATTGTTTGCCCAGTTAACATATTCTGATTAGCTCCTTCTACTGTTGTAATTCCCATCTTTTCATATATATGTCTCTTAATATCACCTTTCAACATATTAAGAAACAATATCTTGGTCGAATTCAATTCATATCACAACCCTTCTATCTTTTACAAGTATAATTTAACATATAACAATGTAAATATAAATAGTTTTATTTACATTTGTACATTACTTAACATATTTTTTTACAGTGTTATACATATCAATAATGTTTTTAGGATCATTAGAAGCTCCTCCTATTAATACCCCATCAATTCCATTAACTTTACATATATCAATAATATTTTTGCTATTTACGCTACCACCGTAAATTATTTTGTAATTTTTTGTATATTTTTTTACAATATTCTTTATATAGTTACACATATTTTCTATATCCTCATATTTTGGAATATTTCCTGTTCCCATTGCCCAAATTGGTTCATATGCAATTATTATTTTATCAATTTTTTTATTTTTTAATGCACTTATAATCTCTTTTGAGACTTTATCATATTGTAAATTATCTTTCTTTTCTATTTCATTTTCTCCTACACATAGTATTGGTATTATTTTATTTTCTATACATGAATCTATTTTCTTTGAAACTATTTCATATGATTCATTAAAATTATTTCTTCTTTCACTATGTCCAATTAAAGAATAGTTTACAATATCTTTTAATTGTTTAAAAGAAGTTTCACCAGTAAAAGCTCCACTATCAACATAATATCCATTTTGTGAACATAATTCATATTTATCTGATTTTAAATATGATAAATATAATGTTGATGGTGCTAATATGAAATTTCTCATTTCCTGTTTTTCTATTTCATTTTTATATTTTTTTATTTCATCAAATGTTAAATTCATTTTTAAATTAGCAACTATTATCTTTTCCATTATTGCACCTTTTTCTAAAAACGTTTTTTATCTTTGTATATATATTATTTTTACGATTTTCAATTGCTCTATTATATACTTCTAGTATTTTTTTTCCATACATTTCTGAAGAAAATTGCTCTGAACTATTAATTGCTTGTTTTGACATATTTGTATATTTTTTTCTATTTTCATATAAATATAAAATATTTTTTAAATATTCTTCTTCATCATTAAAAAATAACCCATTATATTCATTAATTATTGCAAGTTTAAAGCTATCGTCTTCCATACATACAACAGGTAATCCCGATGAAATAGCTTCAATTACGGTTAATCCCTGTGTTTCTGTTTTTGATGCAGTAACAAATATATTTCCTATTTGATAATATTTAGACACTTCATCCCATGGTATCATACCCGTAAAAATAATATTTTTATTATTTTTATATTCTTGTTTAAATTTATTTAAATCTGGACCATCACCAACTACTAATAATTTTATATCTTTATGATGTTTATTTATTTTTTCTTGTTGTTTTAATAAAAAATTTATATTTTTTTGTTCTTCTGAAATTCTACTTACTAATAAAAGCACAAAATCATTTTTTGATATGTTATATTTTTTTCTTAACAATAATAAATCTTTTTTATCATAATTATCTTTTTTAAATCTTTCAATATCAATACCGGTTGGTATAATGTTAATTTGTCTTTCTATTTGATATTTCTTTTTAAATAGATCGTATGTTTTTTTTGTTGGCACAATCAATTCTGAAACAATTTTATCACAATAAAAAACGGTAAAATATTGAAGTATCTTTTTTGCCGGTTTATCAAAATGTCCCTTTGTAATTAAATATATATAATCTTCATACATTGTATGATATGTGTGCACAACTGGAATATTAAATTGTTTTGCTAAAAGTCTTCCATATGTCCCCATTGTTCCTTCTGTATGAGTATGTATTATATCTATATTCCATTTTTTTATTTTTAACAAAGATTTGATTGGATAAATACTTGAAATTTTTAAATCATCATAAATTTTTGAATCTATTCCTGGAACTCTAAGAATTTTTTCCTTTTCATCATATTCATACTTAATTCCATTTTGATTTATTGTAACAATATATACTTCGTTTCCTAATTGTTCTAATGACTTTTTTAACATTATTATACTTGTTACTACTCCACTTACATAAGGTTTATAAGTTTCAGTAAAAATACCTATTCTCATGAATTCACTTCCTTTTATTAAAAACCAATACATATCCACCAAATATTACTGGTAGATAATAACTACATGCCCTCCACAATATCATAGCAGCTTTTAATTTTATGTTTGTTACAAAAACACTAAATAGTGATAAAAATGCCATTTCAATACCAAAAGACCCTCCAGGTACAGGAATTATTGAACCTATATTAAGTACTAATATTGTAATTAAAATAGTATACATAAAATTAATATTATTTGTTATTGAATATATTGATAAGTATGCTGCAAAACATAATGATAATATTTTAATTATATTTAGTAAAGAACATTTAAATATTAAATTTAGATTTTTGTTAATCTCCTTAAGTTCATTTTTTAAATTAATTATTCTATTTTCAATTTTTATTTGTAAATTTTCTCTATCTTTTAATTCTTTAAATTTATTTATGAAATTTAATATCACATTAATAATTTTTGAATAGTTATTTTTATTAAATGGTAATAATACTAAAAAAATTAATACAACAATATTCAAAATAAATCCTAAAATTATTAATTTTTTTATAAAATTGTTTAATATTAATATATTAAAGATTTTGTTGATAATTAAAGCCAAACTCAATAAAAAAACTAATGCTATTTGGTATGAATAAAAATCTTTAAACAAAATGCTTATTGAAGTAGAATAGTTTAAATTATGTTCCTTTTTTAAATTATATAATTGAAATGGCTGTCCTCCTAATGAAAATGGTGTTATACCGTTAAAAAAATTAGTAATAAATGTTAATTTGATACAATCAATTAATTTAATTTCTTTTTTATTTTTCTTAATAATTAAATAAAGTGAATAGGCTTTTATTATATCACCTATTAAAATTACTGCTAAAATTTGTATAATTATTATTTTTTTTGAATTTAATAATACTTCTATTATCTCTTTATAATCATTTATGAGAATAAAATATAATACTAATACAGAAATTATTATAAATAATATTATATTTTTTTTAATATTTTTCATTATTTATCAGAAATTACTTTTAAACCAGGTAATTCTTTTCCTTCTAACATTTCAAGTGATGCACCACCACCTGTTGAAATATGTGCATTTGTATTTTTAAACTCAAATTTGTTTATTGCAGAAATAGTATCTCCTCCGCCAATTAAAATTTTAGCAGAAGTAATATTTAAAAATTCAACTAATTTTCTTGTTCCATTAGAAAATTTACTTATTTCAAAAACTCCACATGGACCGTTCCATATTATTGTAGCAGCTGTCATTACAATAGATTTATATAAATTTATTGTTGCTGTACCTATATCAACTCCTATTTCTTTATCACCAATATTTTCTCTATTTGTTAATCTTGTTTGTGAATATTCAGATATTGATTGAGCAACTATTAAATCGATAGGTAATACTATTTTATCTCTATATTTTTTATAAATTTCCTTACAAAAATCTATACTATCATTATCAACTATTGATAACCCAACATTATACCCCAATGATTTAAAAAAAGTATACGGCATTCCACCTGTTATAATAACTTTATCTGCTATTTCAACAGCATTTTTTATTACACCAATTTTATCACTTACTTTTGCTCCTCCAAGAATTACAACAAGAGGTTTTTTTGAATTAGTTAAACATTCACTTATTTTTTCAACTTCTTCTTTAACTAAAAAGCCCATCGCACTTGGAAGAAAAGTTGCAATACCTACATTTGAAGCATGGGAACGATGTAATGTACCAAATGCATCATTAATAAATAAATCTCCTAAAGAAGCCCAATATTTAGATAATTCCATATCATTTTTGCTTTCTAAATTACCATTTAAATCTTCGAATCTTGTATTTTCAAGCATTATTACATCTTGTGGCTTCATATTATTAATTGCATCTTCCACCTCTACTCCTTTTGTAAATGGTATAAATTTGACCTCTTTATATAATAGTTCACTCATTCTTTTTGCAATTGGTTTTAATGAGTATAAACTTTTATCATTTTCATCTTTTATTCTACCAAGATGTGATAATATAATTACTTTTGCATTACCATTTATTAAATATTCAATTGTATCTAAACTTTTCTTTATTCTAGTATCATCTTCTATTATTCCATTTTTTATTGGAACATTTAAATCACATCTAATAATTACTTTTTGATTTTTCACTTTGAAATCTGTTGCATTTTTTTTCATTTACATTCACTTCCTTGATATTCATATATATATTGGTTGTCTACTTTAGTAATAATTACAATATTTGATGTAGAAATTTCACTATTGTGAAATGGTTCAATAATATTTGTATCTAACAATCCACTTTGCTGCAACTTAAGTATAGTTATTTCATATTTTCCATTTATATCTATTTCTTCATCAACTATATTCGTATTTTTATATGTATAATTTTCTGCTGCATCTTCTATTGTTTTTACAATATCATTACATATTTTAAGTTTATTTTCATTAATAATACTATTAATTTTAGGGACTATAAATACTGCTACTAACCCTAAAAGAAATACTACAATCATTACTTCAATAAGTGTAAAAGCATTTTTTTTCATATTATCACCTAGTTTAATTTTAACATAAGTACTTTTTTTTAACAATCTTTATTAAGTAATATAAAAAAAGTACATAAAATTGTACTTAAATTAACATTATTTTTATATTTATTTTAATTTTTTTTCATTAAATATTTTGCAGTTCTAATCATTTGGCATGTGTAACTCATTTCATTATCATACCATGCCACTATTTTTACAAGTTGACCATCATTTGTATCAATTATCTTTGTTTGTGTTGCATCAAATAATGAACCATATTTAATACCTATTACATCACTAGATACAATTTCATCTTCTGTATATCCTAATGTATCATTTGAATTTAGTTTCATTGTATTATTAATTTCTTCTTTAGATACTTTTTTTTCTAACACACATACTAATTCAACAAGTGATCCAGTTATTACAGGAACTCTTTGTGCACTTCCATCTAATTTTCCATCTAAATCTTTTATTACTAAACCAATTGCTTTTGCTGCACCAGTTGTATTTGGTACTATATTTGATGCAGCTGCTCTTGCTCTTCGTAAATCTCCTTTTCTGTGTGGACTATCTAAAGTATTTTGGTCATTTGTATATGCATGAATTGTTGTCATTGTTCCATATTTTATTTTAAAATTATCATTTATTACTTTTGCCATTGGAGCAAGGCAATTTGTAGTACATGAAGCTGCAGAAATAATTTGTTCTGTTCCATCTAAATCTGTTTCATTAACTCCATATACAATTGTTTTCATATCTCCTTTTCCAGGGGCTGAAATAATAACTTTTTTTGCACCAGCATTTATATGAGCCATTGCATCTTCTTTTTTTGTAAAAAATCCTGTACACTCTAAAACAACATCTACATTTAAATCCTTCCATGGTAAATTTGATGGGTCTTTTTCTTTATATATTTTTATTCTTTTATTATCTACAATTATTGAATCATCATCATATTCTATTATGTGTCCATCAAATCTCTTTTGTGCTGTATCATACTTAAGTAAATGTGCTAAAGTATGCGAATCAGTCAAATCATTTATTGCTACAATATCAAATTCGTTACTTAAAAACATTTCCCTAAATGCTAATCTTCCTATTCTCCCAAATCCATTTATTGCAATTTTTATCATATATCCTCCTTTAATCTTCAAAGCATCCATTACCGATAAATTCTCTCATTATAGAATCAAGTGGTATGCTTGCACTAGGCATTGGTAAAATCATTCTTAAAATATTAATTAATCTTAATGCTTCACCGTAATTTTCATCATTTTCCTCAACTGAAAATAACAATGGTTCAGCATAAACTTTTAATACACTAATTTCATATATTAATGAAGTATTTAATACTATATCAGCCTTATCTTGATATGGAAAAACATACTTTGTTTCCCCACTTCTTACTCTATCCCACGACTCTAGTGTTGCACTTGCGTCGTATCCTCTTCTTAAATTATCTCTTACCATTCTTCTTAGTAATCTATTATCAGTTGTGCTTAATCTATTATGATCATCTATATTAAGTCCTGTTAATGGTGAAATATATATTTTAAATTTATTTTCTGATTTTATTGATGATGTTAATTCATCATTTAATGAATGTAATCCTTCAATAATTAATATATTGTTTTCTTCTAATTTTATTTTTTTGTTAAATTCTTTTTGTCCTTTAATAAAATTATAAGTTGGCAATATTACTTCTTTTCCTTCTAATAATTCTTGTATTTGTTTATTAAATAAATCAGTATCAACAGCATTTATAGATTCATAATCTTTAAATCCATTTTCATCAAGAGGTGTTTTATCTCTTTCTTTAAAATAATCGTCTACAGAAATTGCAAGTGGTTTTAATCCCTTTCCTTCTAAAAACATTTCTAATTTTTTAGAAGTAGTAGTTTTTCCTGAACATGATGGTCCAGCAATTAAGACCATTTTTATTTCTTTTTTATTTGAAATATTGTCTGCAATATCTAAAAGACTTTTATTATATGTTGCTTCACTCATAAATATTAAATCATTCCATTTTCCATCTGACAATTTTTTATTTATATCAGTAAAGTTTCTCGCTCCGATACTATTTGTCCATCTAATATACTCCATTACTGAATTATAAAATTTTTCATGATGTATATATTCATTAACTATACAATTTTCAAATCTATTTGGTAGCATTAATACAAATCTATCATTTCCAATATATTTTAAATTAAAATCTTTAATGTAACCAGTACTAATTACCATTGGCCCATAAAAATAATCATATTTATTTCCTAATTTATATATTGTAACGTATGAATTACTTAAATATTTTAACAATTCTGCATTATCATTTCTCTTTACACTTTTAAAATACTTTATCATTTTCATTCTATTGACACTCAATTTTTCTATGTCAATATTATCTTTTGCAATTTCAATCATTTTATTCTTAATTTGATTTACTTTTTCCTCATTTATCAAATCTACATGACAGCATATTCCTTTATCAATAGAGTGTTCTATTTTTATATCTTCATCAAATAAATCTTTAACCGCTTTTGTTAAAATGAATATAGTACTTCTTTCATATATTTTTGCTCCTACAGGGCTACTCATATCATAAAATACCAACTCTGTATCTTCACATATTTTACTATTTAACGTTAAAAGAGCTCCATTCCCTTTTGCTATTAAAATAGGATGTTTAAAATCTTTTTGAAAATCTTTTGCTATATCATTTAAAGATATACCGTAATTATATTCATAAATCTTATTATTATATTTTATTTTAATACCATTCATTTTTTCACCTACTCTATTTTAGTATATCATTTAGTATTGTATTTTACCACACAAAATTATATACTTTTATTTTAATATGTAAATCTTTTGTCGACTTAATTTGTGAATATTTTTTGTATTTTATGTTTAATATATATAT
>CALVIA010000031.1 GCA_944329255.1 uncultured Bacilli bacterium | reverse complement strand
AGAGTTTTTAATACACTTTTTGATATTTCTTCATCATTTAATATAAATACAACTTCTTCTACGTCATAATTATCTTCAATTGATAAACATATAGTATATAAAACTTCTTCTAATATATTTTTATTTTCTATACTATTAAGTATATAATCATTAAAAGTTAAATACATAGATTTGTCTTTTATTTCATAATTTAATAATTCCGTATTGACATTTAAAAAACTCATAAGATTATTTTCAAAAGTTGGTCCACTTGATAATTCATCTATAATTATTTTTATTTTATCAGATGAGTTATTTTCTATTTTAGTAACAGGAACATAATAATAATTATCATTATTTTCCCCAATATAATAAACAGTTGTGGATACAATATCCTTTGTATCAATTAAATTATATACCTTATTTATACCTATATCTCTTGTTAATATTGATGGGAGATTAATTTTATTTTTAGGCAGAACAGTTAATAAATCTCCTTCAACATAAATTAAAATACCTTTTATTTCATTTATTGAAGTTAAACTATATACTATTGATTCTAACATTTTTTCTTCTAATTCTTTATCAATTTCTAATAATTCTTTTGAAAAGTTAATTTTAAGTAATCCTTCTTTTATTTCAATGCTTTTTATTTCTGTTCCGCTTGGAATAATACTTCTAAATCCATTAGGAACGTTGCTTTCTTTTTTCCCTCCAATAATCAAATATTCTAATATTTCTCTAACCTTTGTTTCTAAATCTGTTTCATTTAATAATACCATTGTTCTTGCAACATAATTATCCTTATTTACCATGTATATTTCATGTGTATCATTTTCATTATTTATATATTCTATTGATTCTTTACCTTCTAAATTAATTACATTCTCTTCAACAGGAAAAAGCATAAAAAGAAAACAAATAAATAAAAGAATTGATGCAGTTGAAATTTTTCTTATTGTCATATTTTTTATCATAATACACCTCTAATAAATAATATGAATTTAATTAAAAATAATGAAAAAAAGTCACATAGTGACTTTTATAATGATATTTCGTTTAGTTTTATTAATTCTATAACTGCTTGTGTTCTTCCCTTTACTCCAAGTTTTTGCATAACATTAGAAATATGATTTCTAATTGTTTTTTCACTTATATTTAAATCTTTAGCTATATCTTTAGTACTTTTATTTTTTATTAATAACTCAAATATTTCATGTTCTCTTTTAGTTAATATTCCTTTTAACATACTCCCTCACTTTCTATAGAAGAGGTATTAATATTATTCATATTATTGTATGTTAAATTATAAAAATTGTTCTACTCTACATATTCAAATTCGTAATCTAGAATTCTAACTGTATCTCCATTAATAGCACCTAAACGTTTTAATTCATCATCAATTCCCATATTTTTTAGTTTTTTAGCAAATCTTAAGGTAGCATCATTAGAATTAAATTTTGTCATTTTAAATAATTTTTCAATATTTTCACCTTTTACAATCCAAGCATTAGAATCTTTTGTTATGCTAAAAGGTTTTTCTTTTTTAAATTTATATAAAACGTGACTTTCTATTTGATTTTCTTCATATAAAGGTTTTTGTTCTATTTTATCTAACATATCTGCAATATTATTTATTACTTTTTCTAATCCTTCATTGTTTAATGCACTTATTTCAAATACTTCACAATCTACTTTTTCTTTAAACTGTTTTAAATTTTCTTTAGCACCTTCAATATCCATTTTATTTGCAATAATAATTTGCTTTTTATTTATTAATTTTTCATTAAACTCTTTTAATTCATTATTAATTAAAAGATAATCATCATATGGATTTCTTCCTTCATATCCAGACATATCTATAACATGACATATAATTCTTGTTCTTTCAATATGTTTTAAAAATTTATCTCCTAATCCTTCTCCTTTTGATGCACCCTCTATTAATCCTGGTAAATCTGCCATAACAAATACTTTCCCACTTTTTGTTTTAACAACACCTAGATTAGGTGATAATGTTGTAAAGTGATATGCTGCTATTTTGGGATTTGCTCTTGAAACTTGTGAAAGAATAGTACTTTTACCCACACTTGGAAGTCCAACTAATCCAACGTCTGCTAACATTTTTAATTCTACTTTTATATTTCTTTCTTCACCTGGTTCACCATGTTCTGATATATCAGGAGCAGGATTTGATGGAGTTGCAAATGCTTTATTTCCTCTTCCTCCTCTTCCTCCATATGCTATTATTTGACTATCATCTTCTTTTAATAAATCCGCAATAATTACTCCTGTATCTAAGTCTGTTACAATTGTTCCTTCAGGTACTTTTATAATTATATCTTCCGCATTTTTTCCAGATTTATTTTTTCCTGAACCATGTTCTCCTCTTTTTCCCTTTATTTCTTTTTTAAATTTTAAGTCAAGAAGAGTTCTTAAGCCTTTATCTACTGTAAAAATAATATTGCTTCCTCTTCCACCATTACCACCATTAGGTCCTCCAGTTGGAACAAATTTTTCTCTTCTAAATGATGTGCATCCATCTCCACCGGATCCTGCAATTACTTTTAATTTAACTTCATCTACAAACATAACAACCCTTCTTTCTAAAACAATTATACAATAAATAAATAAAAAAAACTAGATTATCTAGTTTCATATACACTAACTTGTTTTGAATCTCTTCCTTTACGTTCAAATTTAACATATCCATCCATTTTAGCATATAAAGTATGATCAACACCCATACCAACATTATTTCCTGGAAAAACTTTTGTTCCTCTTTGACGATATAAAATTGATCCACCAGTAACAAATTCTCCATCTCCAGCTTTTGCACCTAAACGTTTTGACTCTGAATCTCTACCATTTGTAGTAGAACCTTGTCCTTTTTTATGTGCGAATAATTGAATGTTAAACTTCATCATGTTAGCACCTCCTAATATTTATATTATCTTTATATTCTTCTTGCAATTCAGTCAAAAGATCTATCATATTACATATTAATTTATCAATTATTTCAGAATGCTCTAATATTTTTATAACAAGCGGATTTCCTTCAATAACATTTATGGAATTTGAACTAATTTTCATAATACCATTTACTGTAGTTATAACTGTACTACTAACTGCAGCACAAACTATATCCTTCCCATACTCATCATATAATGCATGCCCCGAAATAATTATTTCATCTCTCTTGACAGTAACTTTTATCATATTATTTCTCAACAATAGATGTTATTTTTACTTTTGTATATGGTTGTCTGTGTCCTTGTTTTTTATGATAATTGTTTTTTTGTCTAAATTTAAATACAACTATTTTCTTTTGTTTTCCATGTTTAACAACGTCACCTTTTACAACTACATTTGTCAAATAAGGTTTCCCAGCAACCCCGTTAACCATTAAAACTTTATCAAAAACAACTTCTTTTCCAGCTTCAACATCTAATTTTTCAACATAAATTTCGTTACCTGGTTCAACATAATATTGTTTTCCTCCAGTTTCAATTATTGCTTTCATATATAATTACCTCCTTTATTAACTTAGACTCACCTTTTAAGGCACTAATGTTTAAAACCTTATCAGAGTGGTTGAAGACCGAGGTCTTTCAAACTATTAAATAATACCATAAATTAGTGTTTTAGTCAAATATAATATTATAATTATATATTTTTTTATATGTTTATAGCTTTTTTAATGAATTTATATAAATTTTAATTTAAAACTTCATAATATTATTTTAATTTTTTTAAATATGTTTTATATTTAAATTATTTCTTAATTAAATAAACATATAAAATTTATCAATTAGTAAAAAAATATTTTGATTTTCTACTAAGTTATCAATAAATTTTAATGAATTTTTCATATTATTTATATTACCATATTTATAATTAATATATTTTTTTGTTATGACATAAAAAAAGCAAGATTCAATCTTGCCTTATAATCTAATTATGATGCTTCACTTGCTAATTGTTCGTCATCACGTTCGTATTCAGTAACAGCAGCATTTAAAAAGTCTTTAAACGATCTTACTTTTGTTGAAAAACTACTTAAATTTTTTTCAACAGCAAGATAACTTTCATATAAAGCTGTTGCTCCTTTACTTCTTAATACATCTTCTAATGAATTCATTTCCGCTCTTAATTCATTAAAAGTAGCATCCATGTTATCAGCCTCAGTGCCTAAATTAGCAGCACATGTTCTTGCTTCTGAATAACTCATGCTTCCTAAAGCCATTTAAAACACCTCCCATTATTTTACTATAATCTTGATGCAGCACTTTTAATTGCATCTCTAGAACTTGCCATTCTTTGTCCATGACGGAATAATATATCCGCAATTTGTTCAATTATTGCACCTAAATTCTTAAAGTCAACTTCATATCCTCTAATCTGTGTTACATATCCAGCGCTATCAGCACCTGTCCAGTTAGAAGCAACATTATCAACTATTCTATATATACTATTTTTTACATTAGTATAATTACTAAATATATTTTTTATTCTATTACCTTTTTGCATTAATCCTTCTGGATCTCCTTGGAAACCATTCATCTACCTTCACCACCTTTCCTTTTATATTAATACAACTTTAGAACCGTTTATCATCTTTGATTCCTTTACAGTTATATTAATATCATAAATACTTCCCGTTTTTTCATCTATTATTACCGAATTATTTTTGCTCGGATAATAACCATGTGTAATTTCTTTTAAGGCTTTTTCTATTAATCTGATTACAGCAGAAATTCTTTTATTTATTGGAACATAAATTTCAAAATTCATTTCTAATAAAGGAACAATAACTTCAATTAATAATTTGTTATTCATAATTATCACCTTTATACCCGTTATCATTTGTTAAGAATTTTGTCAAAACAGGAGTACCTCTTTTAATAATATATCCAAATCCTTCGTCGACTTCTTCTTGTAATTCTCTAGTAATTTTCGAAATCTTCAAAGTATATTGTTCAGAAATACCATTTCCAATCCATATACCTTGATTATTCTTTACTATAGCCTTATACCACATATCATACTCTATTTTCTTAAAAATATCAATAGTATCAATAAAAATAAATTTAATTGTTTGCGTCATTGTAACATTTTGAATAAAATCATAAAATTTATTTTTCATTTCCTGAGATATTTTTAATAACAATGAATCAATTCCCACAATTACACAAATTATAGGTTTTACATTAGAAAATATTTCTCTATTAAAATTGTTTTTAGATAAAATTTCCTTTTGTTTATCAATATTATTATAAAGAGTTTCTAATAGTTTAGTAAAATCTTTTTTATAATAATAAATATTTGATTTGTTTTCAAAATCTTTTATTATATTAACTGCATCCAAAACAAGAACAGTTACATTTTTAATTTCAGAAAATTGGTAAATAAATGGTTTAATGAAGAAATTCATACTTTCAAATTCCATTGCACTAATAACTGTAGCATTATTATTTTTAAAATCCCATGTTGAAATTGATAAATTCATTTTATTAATTCCGATTGGAATTGCCTCTATTCCTTTTAATTTTGAATTAATATAATCTGATGTCACTATTTCCGGTAAAATAGCTATTGGATCAGCAAAAACATCTGAATCTTCTTTTAATTTTAAGCAAACATTTTCAATATATTCTGATAACTTTTCTGGCTCATATGGATGAGATGTCTGAAATTCGTATATAGAATTTAATTTTACTAATCCTCTTCCATATATTTTTGACGGGAATAATTTATCAGTATTTCCAATAATAGACATATATTCTGTTTCATCATTTAATTGTAATACATATTCTTGTTTGAAATTTTGTCTTAATTTATACCTTATTGAATTTGAATTTGAAACAGACACTACAAATACTATTCCATATTTAGAGCCATCTCTTGTTAATTGTAATACTTGTTCATCGTATTTTTCATAATTTTCATAAAATGCTTCATAATTATTTATTACTACCACTATTAATGGTATTTTCTTTTCGGATTTTTTATTATAGTGATTAAAATCACCATTATATGCTGCAAATATCTTTTTTCTTAACTTTATTATGTCATTTAATTTTTTAAATAAATTGTTTACTTTTTCATAATCATTAATTAATACTACATCTCCTACTTGAGGAGCTTTTAAATATGTTCTAAATATTTCTGTACCAAAATCTAAAATATAAAAATTTACTTCTTCAGCAGTATGATTTGTAATTGATGAATATATTAAACTGCTAATAAATGTATTTTTACCACTTCCAGTTGACCCATATATAATTACATTTCCGCCACTAGATAAATTAACTGTTAATAAATCTTGTCTTTGATTTGTTGGGTCATCATATTCTCCTACTATTGGATTTATTATACTTTTTTCTATTTTATAATCATATTTTTTTGCTAATTCATCTACATAAATTAATTCAGGAATTTTTGGAAGCCACAATTGTTTAACATTAATATTTTGTTCTTTTGCTACATCAATTAAATAATCCATTACATTTGCCAATTGTTCTCCATTTGATTTTATATTTATTTCTTCATCATCAACACTTTTTATAGAATATCCTATATCATCAATAAAATTTATTGAATTATCTATTTTTTTCTTTGGTTTATCAGTTGGAATATATGGTGCTCCACACCATGCTGATAATCCTTGTGCAAAAAACTCATTATATCCAACCTGTAAATAAAACCTACCAACATTTTTTAAAGTTGCTGCTTCAGGAGACTTAATCATATCCATACTATCTTGTTTTTCTTGAACTTTTAAACATATTCTAAATCTACTATTTGACCATATTTGATCATTTACAACTCCGGATGGTTTTTGTGTTGCTAAAATTAAATGAACACCCAAACTACGTCCTATACGTGCAGTACTTATCAATTGATCCATAAAATCTGGTTGTTGTGTTTTTAATTCAGCAAATTCATCACATATTATAAATAAGTGAGAAATTGGTTCTTTAACAATCCCATTTCTATATAATTTTTGATATTTATATATATCAATTGTACTTTCATTTGCTATTTCCCTAGCTTTATTGAATTCTTTTTGTCTTCTTCTTAACTCACTTTCAATTGATACTAGTGATCTTTTCATTTCAGCAGTGTCTAGATTTGTTATTGTTCCTGCTATATGTGGTAATTTTCTACCTGTTTCCTTATTTTCAAATGCAAGAGCAACTCCACCACCTTTATAGTCAATTATTATAAAGGAAACTTCGTATGGATGATAATTTACAGCTAGTGACAAAATATATGTAATTATTAATTCACTTTTTCCACTACCAGTCATACCTGCAATTAATCCATGTGGTCCATGAAATTTTTCATGTAAATCTAGTTTAAAAATATTACCTTGTTTATCAACCCCAAGTGGTGCTTGTAAACTATTTATTGGCGAATTATTTTGCCATCTATTAAATGAATTTAATTGTTCAACTTTACCAACATTATACATTTCTAAGAATGAAATTGATTTTGGAAATGTAGATTCATATTTTATTGAATCGATTGGAATATTTGCTAGTTTAATACTACTTTCAGTTAAATCTAATGCATCATCTATATCTGCTGTAAATTTTTTTTGTTTATTAGTTATCAATTCATCTTCAAATATTGTACCTTTATTGTTATGTCCTATACAGATAAAATTCATACACTCATTTGGTAAATTAGTTAATTTATCATTTAATACTAATAGAGTAAAGCCAAAATTATTTTTTTGTGATAATACCTCTTTTATTATTTCTATATCCCTAGCATTTTTAAAATCATCTGTAATTATAAAATAATATGGTTTAAATCTTTTAATATTTCCATCTTTAAAAACTGATTTATCTTGTTCTTTATAAACTCTTGCTTGAAATTCAGCTTCTAAAGCTGATGAAATTTGATTCATATCATCTACATTTTTAGCAAAAAATCTCATGGATTTGTCTTCATTCCAACAATGTGGCAAAACTTTAGCAAATTCCCAAAAGTGAGCTTTATCTTCATTAGTAAAAAAAACTAATTTTACATCATCATAACTATGATAAGTAATAATTTGAAGTATTAGTTCATATGTAATTTTTTCAATTGTTGGAGTTTCACCAACTAAAGCTGAAATAAATTTTTCTGTAAATGAAATTGTTATTGGAACATTTTCTAAGTCTTTAGAATCCGATGCCAATTTATTAACAACGCTCCTTAAATCATCTTCTTGAAGTGAGAAATGCTCTTCCGGATATTTGATATCCATATTAACTGGTTCTGTCCCCGTACCAACCCTTAATTTTAAAAAGTCATCTTGATCTGATTCTCTTTCCCATAAATTAGTTTTTTTATAAAGAATAATTTTCAATAATTCATCACTTGATGGAAAACTTTCAATAAGAGCGTTTGTTTGTAATTTCATAATATCTTTAATATATTTTCTTTTGTCTTCAATATATTTAGTATATTTTTCCACTCTCATCTTTTCATACTTTTTTGTTTCTCTTTTTCTATATCCCCTATTTAAAATTGGCCATAAAATCATAGTGGTCATCATTGCAAGTGCTATTACAATTGATGGCATAGCATCAGATAGTGGTCTGTTATTTACTACGACACTGTTTATCGCAGCATATGCACTTACCGCAGAAGTCATTCCCATTGTAAGCATTGGTCCAATTTGATATATAAGCGGTGTCTTATCTTCTTCTTTTTTAGATGGAATAGGATCGATATTTAGTGTAATTAAATCTGGATTATTTCTAAATCTAGGTGCTTTAAAAAAGTAATCGCTATCTTTATATAAAACTATTTCTTCATCAGTCTCTTTAAATTCTTTTTCATTTTGTCGTTGGAATTTTGATTCCATAAATAAATTACCATCAACTTTAATTTTATCGATATTATTGATTATAATATTATTTTTTATGAAAACAATTTTCAATCCTGAAATAAATAATACATCTCCATTATTTAATTTTTTATTGTGTATTCTTTCTTTATTTACATATATTTTTGCATTTTGACTAAGTGAACTTACGCTCCAAATACCATTTGCATATGATAGTCTCGCATGTTCAGGTTCAGTATAATTATTAACATATTGTATTTGACAATTATCTTTACTGCCAATATTAATTTCCGCATCATTTTTTATCATTAATTGAACATTTTTTTTATTATATACATCATCGCAAAAGATTAATGCATCATTTTCTTTTGCAATTTTAGCAACATAAAAATTTCCCACACTAATAAATGTAGAATCTATTTTCTCATTACCATCATATATTGAAACCTCATAATTACTTAACATTTCCCATTTGCCATTATTTGCAACAATATTTATTAGGTTTCTTTCTTTACCATCTCTTGTTTTATCAGTTATCCAATAATTTCCATGCACTTGTAGTGGTAAAATAAAATCAATTATCTTGTCATCCTTAACTACAGAAATTCTCATGTGACACCACCTATTCTATTCTAATATAGAGTTTACCACAAATAAAAAAAAAGTTCTAGTATAATATAAAAAGAAATGAAAAATAAATTTTTCATTGAGAATTCCTAACGGAATTCCTTTTATTTTGATATAATCATTATATGAATAATATTAATAAAGATAAAAAATTGATTTTAAGTATAAGTGATTTTAAAAATTACTTTTTAGAACACGAATATAATGAAAATATGTTTACAAAAGATAATCATTTGAACCCTAAATATAATTCATTTAAAAATACTGGTATAATTCCTACAATATTCGAAGATAATTGGAATAATTTTTATAATACTAATAAAGATTTAGTCGATAAGTATAGGCCTAATGCTCCTACTGAAGTATCTAAAATTATTGATTGTATGAATAAAGATTTGGGCTGTACTGTTTATAAATGTCCAGATTGTAATGATTATATTTTTGTTGGTAATACTTGTAAATCTAGATTATGTACTTCTTGTGGTTATAAATATAAATTAGAAAGAGTAGAAAATATTCTATCTACTGCTTATAATTGTAATCATAGACAAATTGTTTTTACTATACCTAAAGAATTTAGAAAATTCCTTTTCTTCCCTTTTGATAGAATTGATATTTTATTTAATGCAGTTAATCTTACTTTAAATTCCATTCTTAATACTAGTTATAAAAAAACTAACAAAAAGAAAAGAAAGAAAAAATATATTAGTAAACAAAAATACTATCCTGGTTTCTTTGCCTTTCTTCACACTTTTGGTAGAGATTTAAAATGGAATCCTCATATTCACGTATTAATTGCTGAAATGAAAATTTCTGATATTGATATTAAAAAATGGAATTATTTTGATTTTAATGCCCTTTCTAAAAGATTTCAAAAAATTCTTACTGATTTAATGCTTAAACATTTTAGTGATTTTTCTAAAGAGAATGCGAGAAAAGCTTATTTAAATCATCCTAATGGCTTTTATGTTTATGCAGAAAAGAAAGAATTTAAATCACTAAAAGAAGGGCTTGAATACGTTACTAGATATTGTGGTAGATGTCCTATTAGTGAAAATAGAATTATTAAATATGAAAATAACAATGTAACTTTTTGCTATAATGCACATGAAGATGATTCTTATCACGAAGTAACTGTTTCTGCATTTGAATTTATTAAAATGATTTTAAGACATATTATTCCTAACAATTATAAAATTATTAGATATTTTGGTTTTTATAGAAAAAAACCAAAATTACATAATTCTATTAATAAATTAATTAGTGAGGAAAAAAGAAATATCAGAAAAAAGTTTTTATCTTATTCTTTGTCTATTCAAAAGTTTTTCAAAAGACACCCTTTATATTGTCCCCATTGTGATGTTAAAATGGATTGTGTGGCCTTTGTCACGTGAAAGGAGTTTTTTATGATTAAATTTGATTTTAATTCTATTCCAATACCATTGAGTGGTAAAGTGGTTGAATATATTTGTCCAAAGTGTAAGGTTGAATTTGAAGCACCAATTGAAATGGTTTTAGAATTCGAACAAGAAGATGAATGGAATAATTTACCTATTTCTACTCCACCTTACACTATTTGTCCAAAATGTAATTATAATAATTGTGTCCCTTTAGATTACAAATCTAATAGAGGATTTCATCACAAATATAAAGGTTAATACAATTTTTATTTGTTTAAAAGCAGGAACTCACTTCCTGCCCTTTTGACATACCCTCCTCATTAATTTGCATTTTATATGATTAAGTATGACTTTCCTATTATATAAAAAATAGCTATATAACTATAGCTATCATATTATTTGACCCCTTATTAACCACTTTTGTTAAGGTACTTTGTAA
>CALVIA010000030.1 GCA_944329255.1 uncultured Bacilli bacterium | reverse complement strand
GATGTATATAAGGTTATGGAAATAGAACTTTTAGATCCAGACTTATTTTTTAGTTATAATAAATCAATAAGAAATAAGGGAACAATGTATTTTGCAAAACAATTAGTAAAAAAAATAAAAAAATAAATCGATAATTGCTTTTAAGTATTGACAAAATTATATAAAATTTAGTATACTTAATTAGCAATTGTTATTTTGGTTCTATGGTGTAGTTGGTTAACACGCCTGCCTGTCACGCAGGAGATCGCGGGTTCGAGTCCCGTTGGAACCGCCATTTATGGCTCTGTAGCTCAGTCGGTAGAGCAGAGGACTGAAAATCCTCGTGTCGTTGGTTCGATTCCAATCGGAGCCACCATTCGAAAGAAAATAATCGCCCATTATATGCGCCCATAGCTCAATTGGATAGAGCGTTTGACTACGGATCAAAAGGTTATGGGTTCGACTCCTATTGGGCGCGCCATAACGGGAAATAGCACAACTTGGTAGTGCGCGTGGTTTGGGACCATGAGGTTGCAGGTTCAAATCCTGTTTTCCCGACCATATTGATTATAAACTCTTGAAAAACAAGAGTTTTTTTATTATTATTTTTTAAAATTTTATAGTATTTAAATTAATGCATTGACTTTTTGTTTGTATTATGGTATAAAATTATGGTTTGCGAAAGGAGATTTAATATGAGTAAAAGTGAAAGAATATTTAAAATAGATGATATTAATATAGTTAATGATTATTTTAAAATAGTTATTGGATATCATAATTATATGATTTTGTATGATACTAATGGTATTTTATATTATAAAGGTTTTAATAGTAATGTTGTATACGATTCATATATGAATGATGATAGGAGATTTAGTTTTGTTCAAAATGATGAAATTAAATTAAATGAAGATAATTTAAATAAATACGCTACTTTTTTTAATCAAATATTAGAATTTGATAAATCTTATCTTATGATTAATGATGGATTAATTACAAATTTAATAGCTTCTAAAAAAGATAATGGAGCATATATAACTGCTAATATTTTAAATGATAAAGATGAATTGTATAAAAAAGTAGAAGTAAATAGAGATGAATTGCAAAAATATTTATCTAGTGGTTCAATTTATTTTAATTCTAACAATTTTTATATTAGTATAATTGATTTAAACGGAATTTTATATAACGTTTCTTTAAAAAGTGATGATGAACTAATTAATGATGAAAAAGAGAGATTAACTAATATTTGTAATACTTCATATAAAATAAATGATTCTGAAATGAAAAATTATATTGATTCTTGTAAAAATAGATTAGATGCAATGAATAATTTAAATTATATTTATCCGTTTAATTTTATTGAAAGTAAAATAATGATAAAATATGATTGTAATGGTAATTTAAATGTTGAAAAGTTTGATGTTAATTATTTGGATTCAAATAAATATCAATTAAATATTTATAAATATCCTGTTATGAGAAATAGTAAAATAATAAATTTTCAAAAAGTAAAAAAATAGAATTTAAAAAATTCTATTTTTTTATGAAATAATATTTTCTAATCCTTCATCAAATATATTATTTTCTGAATTTTCTTCATTTGTATTTTCATCAATTATTTCTTCTACTTTATTTGAAACAGTTATTTCTAATATAGTATTAATTTTATCTAATCTGTATGTTGCAGGAATATTTTGATTTAAAATTATATTATCATCTTGATAACTGTCTTCATATTTTATTGTATATTCTATATTATTATTTAATGCCCATGATTCTAATTCGCTTATATCTTTTCCTATAAAATTAGGTAAAGTATGTATATCATCTTGGTTAAATGTACCTGTTCCTATTGTTTTTTCTACGTATGGTTCATTTATTGAAAAATTAAATGTTTTTATTATTGTAGGTTTTTCTTCATTTAAATTTTCTTTCATTGCTTTAACAATTTGATTAAAACTTTCTTTATAATATATTTGCATTGATATTCCAGGGATATTTAATGCAAAATCATATATATTTTTTCCATATGTTTGTAAAGATAATTTTTCAAAATTTATAATATTTTTATTAGTAGTTAATGTTTTTAGAGCAATGTTTTTTAATGTACTATAATATGCGGTTATTTCATTTATTTGCATATTTGTATCTACATTTTTCCCTATTATATCAAATATAGAATAAATTTTATCTAAATCTATGTTTTTAATTAATTTATTAATTAAGGCATTTAATACTTTTTGTTGATTTTCTCCTCTTATTATATCATCTGAATAGTAGTTAGTCCATTCACTGCTACAATAAGTTGGATTAGGATGTCTATTTCTAGATAATGCTAATGCTTGTTCTCCATTTAATAGTTGTAATCCTTTTTTTACATATATAGTATTTTCTCCCCATTGTCTTTGTGAGTTTTGTTCACAAAAACTATATGGAACATCTACTTCTATTCCCCCAATTTCATCAACTAATTTTACTAAAGCAGTAAAGTTAACTTTTGCATAATAATCAACTTTAATATCCATCCACGATTCAATTGTATTAATTACACATTTTTCTCCACCCCATCCGGAGTGAGTGATTTTGCTTTCTATATTGTTGTTTAAACATGCAATAGGTACATATGTATCTCTTGGAATACTTAATATTGTTGCATTATATGTTTTTGGATTAAATGTTATAAGTATTAATGAGTCAGCATTAAATGATGTAACCTGACTTATATCTGATACTGTTGAGTCCATTCCTAATAGTAATAAAGTAAATGGTTCATCTATATTTTTATTATTTATTTCCAAGTCTTTTTTTACTGTTTTACTTTTACTTATTATTTGTATAGTTTCTTCATCTATATTTTTGTAATTTTCTATATTTGAAAATAAGGAAACATAATCTTTTTCTACAAATGCACAATCTATTTTTTTATTATATAAATCATTTAAAATTTCACTTGATGTTTCGTATTCAATTAATTCGTTATTATTTAAATTGTTTTCATTTATTATTTCGTTTGATAGTTCATTTAATTCTACATTAAGAGAGTTATCAAGAATTCCTATTTTTTTATTTTTTATATCATTTATATTATCAAAATTATTTTCTTTTAATGTAATAAGACTTATAGAAAATGTTTGACTATCTTTATATACACTGCTAATTGAATTATATAAACCATTTATAGTTACACTCAAATATGATAGTATTATAAATAAAATTATTATTATAATATCATATAAAATTATTGCCGGATTTTTTCCTTTTAATACTATTTTAAAAAGCAGTATTAACATATAGGCGCTTAATAAAAATATAAAAAAACTTCCTATATATCTTAAAAAATTTTCTATATTGCTAATTTTTAAAATTGAATAAATAGAGCAGACTGAACTTAGTAAAAATAGTATATAAAATAAAATTGAAAAACTTAAAATTGGTTTATTTTTTATCTTTTTTATAACTGTTTTCATAATGCCTCCGTTACCTAATACATTATATATTATATTTTTATTTTGCTCAATAATCTTATTTTTTTATAAATACATTTACATATTTTGTGTAAACTTTTTTGCATAATTATTTCTTTTTTATTTATTATGTTATAATTAATTTAATTATGATAAGGGTGTGGTAATATGAAAAAAATTGCATATTTATTATTATTTTGTATATTATTTGAAATTATAATGCCTTTAAATAATGTTTTAGCATTAGTAGAATTTAATTTTGAAAGTGGCAATTATCATGTGGTATATGTTAAAGCAACTGGTACTAATACTACATGTGATAATGTATCTACAGTTACTTATACAAATGAAAATTTGGAATATATAAAAAGTTTTGATATGTATGATGATGCTTTAGATTTTATGAAAACTTTATCATCAACTTCTGATAAAACTGTTGCAATCGTTGGTAAGAGAAAAGATACTGATGGTAATTATGTTAATAAAATAATTTATAGTCAGTATGCACTTGTTGATTTAAATACTACAGGAACTTCAGCTATAACAACAAATGTTTATACTAGTGCAACAAATAATAATGCTTATACATATATAAATGGAAATGGATATTTTGGTGGTGTTGATGCTGCTTTTATTGATTATAATAATGGGACATCTAGAGTTAAAATGAAGATATCAGGTGTAACAGGGTGGATAAATTCTATTTTGTCATTAAGTGGTAAAAAATATAATGGTTATGATATTGTTCCATTAGTAGCAGTTAAAAGTCCTAGTTATTATTATATAAATGATAATGGTGAATTAGTTCATAGATTGTCAAAAAAGATAACTGCTAGTAATTGTTATTCAAATTACATTAATTTGGGACCTGCACCAACTGATTTAGCTAGTAAAGATGCAAATGGTAATACAATAAAATATTATAGTTTTGATGGGAATTATTTTTATACATCTCTTGAAAATATGTTAGAAGATTATAAAAATGGAAGTACAAATAAGAGTGCAAATGTAATTCCATATTATAATTATTACATGTATATGTCAGTAAGGGCTAATTCAAATATTACTGCAGATGATTTAAGAAATTTTTTAGTATCAAGAGGTTATACTACTGAAAAAAGTAGTGCTTTATTCGGAGAAGAATTGACATTTATAGATGCTCAAAACAAATATGGAGTTAATTCAAGTATTTCATTTGCTACTGCTATAAATGAAAGTGGTTGGGGGACAAGTTCTCTTGCAATAAAAAATAATAATTTATTTGGACATAATGCTTATGATAGTTCGGTTATGGAATCGGCTTCTAAATATAATACGGTAGCAGATTGTATCTATAGACATGCATATTATTATATTAATACATTATTTGTTGAAACAAAAGATGATATAGGAAGATATAATGGGGGTCATTTAGGAAATAAAAATAGTGGTATAAATGTTAAATACGCATCAGATCCATATTGGGGTGAAAAGATTGCTGCAATATATTATCAACTTGATAATTTTAGTGATTTAAAGGATTATGGAAAACATACTATTGGTATAAAAGCGATTACTAATTCTGTACCTATAAAAAAAGATGCAAATAATTCATCTAAAACCTTATATAATTTAAGTTCGATATCTAATAATGTATCAAATATTCCTGTAGTTATACTAGGAGAAGTTGAGGGTGAAAGTATAGATGGTAATAATATTTGGTATAAAATACAGACTGACGCTATATTAATAAATGATAGAACAGAAGTTTTAAGAATATCTAAAGCTACTGATTTATATGATAGAAATATAAATTATGGGTATGTTCATTCTTCTTATATAACTTTACTTGGTGAAAATATTAAGGGTATATATATAAAGAAGGACGGTTTATTTGGACTTGATAAATTGTCTTTAAATGATGATAAAACTATTAATATTATGGGGTATTTGGCAATAACTAATTATGATAATTCAAGTTCAAACAATATAACTTATGATTTAATACTTGAAAATCAAAATACTAAGTCTACATATGAGAAATCTTTAAATAGAATTTTAGATTCAAAAGAAATTCCTTATACAATTCCGAGTGAGGGAAAATATTCTTATGAATATTCTTGGTTTAATGGAAATATAAGTTTAAATGATATTCCACAAGGAGATTACTCATTATATATAAGAGCAAGAAGTGGATTATATGAATCTAAAGAAATTATAAGTGATTATTTTTCTAAAAAAAGTATTAATAAATTTAATGATGGGGAAAGAGGTTACCAATTTAGAACAAATTATTATTTAAAAACTATACCAGTTGAATTATTTATAAGAGATAATGGTCGTATTGATGATACTAATCAACCTTCTAGTAATATGTTTAATCAATATGATAGTTTAGTACTTGAAAATGGTAATTTAAATATTATGGGATATTCTTTTAATATAGGAGGAGATTATTCAAAAAATAGCAATGTTAGTAGAAAAATAATTTTTGAAGATATTAATACATTTGAAAAATATGAATATGATTTAGGATATATAGATAATGGGCCATATCAAATAAATTTAGCTGTTCCTGATAATTATGATAAGACTAGAGCATGGTTTAATAATTCAATAAATATTAAAGATTTAAAAAAAGGAACTTATGCAATTTATATAAAAACTGATACTAATGTTAGTGATTGTGCTGAATTAGATGATATATTTTTTAGAAAATTAGATACAACTATGGAAATAGACGGAAAAACATTTAGTTTAAGTATTAATCAAAATAAAAGATTTAGAATAGAATTAAATGTTAGATAGAAAGGATTTTTATGAAAAAAAATTTAATTATTAGAATATGTTTAACAATTTTATTTGCATTATTTTTATATTATTTTATGTTGCCACCAATTAATTTACATTCAATAATATTTTATGTTTATTGTATTTCAATTTATATGTTTTATTTAATTATTTCTCTTCCAAATTTATTTATAGATTTTACGAAGAAAATATATGCAAGAAATTATAATTTTAGAAATAAAGGTATGCTTTATGGTTTTATAATTGCATTTTCAATTATACCAATTATTTTAGTTATTAATTTCTTTTTATCTCCTGTTTTTAATTCTAAAGCTTATTATAATAGAATTAAAATAAATGAAAATGGGAATTTTAACGAAGATCTAAAAGAGGTTGATTTTAATCATATCCCTCTTTTAGATAAAGAATCAAGTCGTAAACTTGGAGATAGGGTTATGGGGCAGATGACTGATTTGGTTTCTCAATTTTATGTATCTTCTTTATATACACAAATAAATTATAATGATGAAATAGTAAGAGTAACTCCATTGGGGTATTCTGGATTTATTAAATATTTAACTAATCATAAAGATGGGATTCCTGCATATATAATGGTTAATTCAGTTGATGGAAAAGCGTCTTTAAATAGATTAGAAAACAAAATAAAATATGATCCTTCTGCGTATTTCTTTGAAAATCTATATAGAAAATTAAGACTTCAATATCCAACTCTTATTTTTGGTGATGAAAATTTTGAGATAGATAATGAAGGTAATCCATATTGGATAGTACCTGTAATAAAATATGTTGGAGTTGGACTTAGAAAAGAAGTTTCTCAGGTAATAATATTTAATCCAGTTAATGGGGAATCAAAAATTTATGATGTTAAAGACGTTCCTTCTTGGGTAGATCATGTTTATTCTGCTGATTTAATAATTGAGCAAGTAAATAATTGGGGATTATATAAAAATGGTTTTTTAAATACTTTGTTTGGACAAAAGGAAGTTGTTTCTACAACTGAAGGATATAATTATACAATAATAGATGATGATGTTTATTTATATACAGGTGTTACATCGGTTTTATCTGATGAATCTAATATAGGTTTTATTCTTTCTAATTTAAGAACTAAGGAGACTACTTTTTATGAGATTGCAGGTGCTGAGGAATTTTCAGCAATGGATAGTGCAGAAGGACAAGTTCAGCAAATGGATTACGATGCTTCATTTCCATTGTTAATAAATTTAAACGGTAAACCTACATATTTGATGTCTTTAAAAGATGATGCGGGTTTAGTAAAAATGTATGCATTTGTAGATGTAAAGGATTATCAAAAGGTTGTTGTAACTGATTCAAAAGAAGGAATAGAAAAGGCTGCTTTAAATTATTTAGGGGATGATAAGGTAATAGATGAGGATAAACTAGTTACAAAAGAAATAATTATTAATAATTTAACAAATGTTGTAATTAATGGAAATACATATTATTATTTTACTGATGAAAATAATAATAAATATAAAGCTAATATAAATATTAATCCAAATTTAATTCCATTTTTGGAAAATAAAAATAAAATTAATGTTTCTTTTATTGAAAATAGTGAAATTAACGAAATTGTTAAGCTTGAAAAATAGACATATGTCTATTTTTTTTGTATACTTAATATGGTGGTTCATATGAAGAACATATTAGAATTTAGAGTTCTAAAAAAAGATAAGTTATTAAATTTTTTATATTCAAATGTAAACAAATCTAAAAATAATATTAAGACATTATTAAAAAATGGATGTGTTTATGTTAATGAAAAAAAAGTTACTAAATTTGATTTTGATTTAAATGTTAATGACAATATTGTTATAAAGATGTTTAATACTAAATTAGATATATTATATGAAGATAAAAATTTAATTATTGTTAATAAAAAAGATAAATTATTAACTGTTTCAAATAATAATATTAGTGAAAATACTTTATATAAAGAAGTATCTTCTTATGTAAAAAAAACTAATAAAAATAATAAAATATTTATAGTAAATAGATTAGATAAAGATACTAGTGGTATAGTTATATTTGCTAAAAATATTAAAATAAAGGAAAAATTACAAAGTGAATGGAATAATATAGTAAATATAAGAGAATATGTTGCAATAGTTCATGGAATTACCGATAAAGAAGGTATTATAAAATCGTATTTAAAAGAAAATGATAATCATATTGTTTATTCTTCTTCTTCTGGTAAATATTCTGTTACTAGATATAAAAGATTAAAAAATAATAATAAATATTCAAAGATTTTAATATATTTAGATACCGGTAGAAAAAATCAAATAAGAGTTCACATGAAAGATATTCACCATCCTGTTTTAGGTGATAGGAAATATGGTATAAAGGATAATGTTAATAGATTATTGCTACATCATTCTCGGATTGTATTTAAAAATCCGGTTGATAGTAAGTTAATTGATATCAAATGTGATTCTGATGATGAATTTGATAAATATGTTTGAGGAGGGAATATGAAAAAAATAGTTTTACTTATATTATTTATATTTATTTTATCAGGTTGTAATAAAAATGATATGTATGATAAAACTTTGTTTTACATGGATACAGCTATTGAGATAAAATTATATGATGTTGATGAAGAACATGCCAATAAGGCTTTATCAGATATTGAAAAGATGTATGAAAAATATCATAAATTAACTGATAGATATAATGAATATGAAGATGTAATTAATGTTTATTATTTAAATAATGTATTAAAGGTTAATGAAAAAATAGAAATAAGTAATGAATTAAGTGAAATAATTAATTATGGAATAAAAATGTATGATGAAACTGATGGATATATTAATATTGCAATGGGAAATGTTATTGATGTTTGGAAAGAGTATAGAGAAAAGGAAAGTGGGGTTCCTAACTTATATGAGTTAGATAAGCCGATTGATATTTCTTATATTTCATTAACTGACAACATATATTTGAAAAAGAAAGATGTTAAATTGGATTTAGGGGCATATGTAAAAGGATATGTTACTGAGTTAGTTGGTAAGTATTTAGAAGATGAAAATATAAATAAATATTTAATTAATGCTGGTGGAAATGTAAAATTAGGAAATAAATATAGATTAAAAAAATATAATGTAGGATTAGAAGAACCATTTAATACATCTAATATTTATAAGACTTTAAGTGTAGAAAATGTTTCTATAGTTACAAGTGGAAGCTATCAAAGATATTATGAATATGATGGAAATATTTATAGTCATATAATTAATCCTAAAACTTTATTTCCAGATAATTATACAAAAAGTGTTACGGTTATTACAGAAAATTCAGCATATGCTGATATAATGTCTACTTATTTATTTATGTTACCTATAGAAGATGGATTAAAATTGGTAAACGAAAAAGAGGGAATAGAAGCAATCTGGTATAGTGATCAAATATATTATTCAGATTCATTTGATAAGTATGAACAAAAGTGATTTTATTTTAATATTAATATTATCAACTGTAATTTTTATATTTTATTTGTTTTTAAATGATAAAAAATCTTATGCGTATGTTTATTATGAAAATAATTTAATTAAAAAAATAGATTTAAAAAAAGATGACATATATAAAGTAAATGGATATAATGGTGAAGTTATAATTGAAGTTAAAGATAATAAACTTAGAGTAAAAAAAGAGAATTCTTCACTTCATTTATGTAGTAAACAAGGTTTTGTAAATAATATACCAATTGTATGTTTACCAAATAAAATAGTAATTGATTTTAATAATAATGAGTATGATGTAGTTGTGTGAGGTTTGTATGGATGTAAAAAAAATATCTAAAATATCTATGTTATTGTCTATATCAGTTGTACTTAGTTTAATTGAAAGTATTATACCGATTGTAGGAATAATACCAGGAATAAAATTAGGACTTGCTAATATAGTTGTATTATATATTCTTTATACTATGACATTAAAAGATGCACTATATGTATCCATACTAAGGGTTATATTAGTTGGTATTCTTAGAACAGGATTATTTAATATAACATTTTTGTTTAGTTTGTCAGGGGCTTTATTTAGTTTAATTTTTATGTTTTTATTTAAAAAAATAACTAAATTATCAATTGTAGGAATAAGTATTATAGGATCTATATTTCATAGTATAGGACAGATAATTGTTGCAATTATATTATTGTCTAATATTAATATTATTTATTATTTGCCAGTTTTACTATTTTCATCTATTATTACTGGTATTGTAATTGGATTATGTACAAATAATTTAATAAAATTAAAAAATAATTGATATTTTAAAAAAAAGTAAATATAATTATATATGTTAGGAGGAGTGTATGGGAAAGTTTTGTCCAAATTGTGGAAAAAAATTAGAAGAAGGAAAAAAATGTGAGTGTAAAAAAGATAGTGAGGTTAATATTAATACAGAAGTATTAAATGATATTGTAGATAATTATATAAAAGTATCAAAAAGAATTTTTGTATATCCTTTTGATACTATAAAAGATTATAGTAAAAGATCTAAATTTAATATTGGAATTATTATGATTATTATAAGTTCTATTATATCAGGATTATTTATGTATTTATTAGCAAATGAAAGTGTCTTTTCTATGAATTCTATGATAAATAATTTTTCAAATTTTAATTTAACTGTTTCTTCAAATGTTTCTATAAAAGTATTTTTAATTTTTACTTTATTGTTTGCTGCTTATAATTTTTGTTTTGGAGGATTATTACATATAATTTTAAGAAAAGTTTTAAAAACTGAATCTGATATAAAAAAGATATATGCATTAATTGGAGTAAGTTCTGTATTTACAACTATTACAACTTTAGTTGCACTAATATTTATATATATTAATATACGTTTATCATTATTAATCTTAACAGTTTCATTTTTTATACATTTATTTAATTTATTTTTTGGATTTAATGAAATTATTAAAATTGATAAAAATAAATATGTTTATGTATTTACTTCAGCATATTTAATTGCATTATTTGTTTCTTTATATTTATTACCACAAATATTTCTTTAATAAAAATAATACCAGTAAAATGGTATTTTTTTAATATTTTTATATAATATAAAAAGAATGAGTGCTTGACAAATACTTCTGTAAAAGTATATACTATAAGTATAGTAAGAAAGTAGGG
>CALVIA010000029.1 GCA_944329255.1 uncultured Bacilli bacterium | reverse complement strand
TATTTATATTTTCATCATTTTATCTAAATATTTTGCAGGTATTTTATGTTTTAATTTCCAAACAATTCCAACTGGTTTTGATCCACTATGAGATACATATTCAGCCTCACCTAAATAAATATATGGACTTGCTTGATTATTTTCTTTTCTATTTATTCTTACAAACAAACTCACTCTACCATTTGAATTAATATACCTATTTAAAGTGTCACTTCCATCTGCTACAGAGTTCTGAGTTTGCCAATGAAACAACTCATCATTTATTGCATAATCTTCATAGGCAATCGATTCACCAAAATGACTAGCTTCTTTATTTATTGTAACTAAAAATATATCATGATTTTGTTCTTTTAAATACCATACTCCTTGTAACATTGGCCCTGCATATTTTTCATTAAATACACCTAAGCCTGAATATAATTGAGCTTGTGAATAAACACCATATACTTCTAAAGGACAATCAAAATCTAAATCATTTTTTATAGGTAATACTTCTAATGAATTATAAAGATAATTACATATTTCGTTTATTTCATAGTTTAAACATTCTGAGTTTTTAACAAATTCTAAGGCTTCAATTATATTTTTAAATCCTTCCTTTTCCGGTAGTTTATTAAATAATGTGTAATATGTCATTGTATCTAGCAACTCATTATGATTAATATTTTCATCATTTAATAATGACTTAATATAATTTATAAATTTTGGAGAATTAATTGTTAATAAATTTTTTAATCTACCAACGATAGCATTTTCTATCGAATTTTTTTCAGTAAAGCATTTAATTCCTGCTTCTGTTAACAATCTATAAAAAGACACATCTTTTTTATAAATATTATTAATATTTAATTTATAATGATTAATAAAATTATATAAAGTTAATTCTTTATGCGTTGTTTCTTCAAATTTTTGCAACATTTCAATTATAACTTGTCTATTACTTGTATTAGTTTTAATATTAGACAAAATATATTCTTCGGCTACTTTTTCTAAAGCAATTGAGCAACCTACTGGTAACATTGGGAATCCATTATTAATAGAATCTCTAACACTAACTCCTTCAATTCCAATTAAAGTTTTAAATTTATCAGCATAATTAAAATGCTTATTACATTCACCAATAAAATCTAAAACAATTAAATAATCTTTATTAATATGTTTTCTAAGTCCTCTACCTAATTGTTGTAAGAAAATTGTTAATGAATCTGTAGGTCTTAATAATAATTCGACATTTACACATGGAATATCTACACCCTCGTTATATAAATCAACTGTGAAAATAAATTTAATCTTACCAGATTCAAGGTCTTTTATAGCATTATTTCTCAAATTACTATCTGAATTACCAGTTAAACATATTGATGGAATATTGTTTTCAGTGAATTTATTAGCCATATACTCAGCATGATTAATTGAAGAACAAAATCCTAGCCCATGTACTTTATCTATATCATCAATATATTTAAATAAATTTTCAATAATGGTATTAACTCTTACATTAGCACTTGTTTCATCTTCCACAAATAGTTTATCTAAATCACTATTATTATAACCATATGATGACCATCTCACATTACTTAAATCAGTAGGATCAGTAATTCCATAATATTGAAATGGAACTAATAATTTGTTATTTATTGCTTCAGGTAATCTCATCTCAGCAGCAATAGTATTACAGAAAAATTCTGTTATATCTTGCCCATCCATTCTTTCTGGCGTTGCAGTTAAGCCTAATAATAATTTTGGATTAAAATAATTTAAAAAATTAGTATAAGTTTTAGCCGCACCATGATGTATTTCATCTGCAACTATGTAATCATAATAATCAGAATCAACTTGTTTCATTATATTTTCTAAACCTAATGGTGTTGTAAATAATCTATTTATATTTTCAGGTTTATAATTGCCTACATATAATTCACCAAAATTAGCATCTTTTAAAATTTGTCTAAATGTATCACAACTCTTTTTCAAAATTTCTTGTCTATGTACTACATATAAAAATTTAGCATTAGGATTCTTCTCTAAAAAGTTTTTAAAGTCAAATGCGGCAAGTACAGTTTTACCCACACCAGTGGCAGCTACAACTAAATTTCTATTTCGATGATAAATTTCTCTTTCAACCTCTAATTTTTCCAATATTTGTTCTTGATAGTCATATGGTTTATAAGTCATTAAATTTTGATAAACATTAACATTTTCTGTTTTATATGATAATGCCTCTTTTAGTTTAATTTTATCCTCTTCATTATTATTTAAAGTTTTATATTCATATGAATTCCAATATGTTTCAAATTCAGAAATAACATTTTGAAAAATTTGTGGTGAATTTTTTTCAGTTAACTTAACATTCCACTCATCACCATAAACTAAGGCTGATCTAGATAAATTAGATGAACCAATATAGAATGTAGAAAAACCATTGTTTCTTTTAAAAATATATGCTTTTGCATGTAATCTTTGATTTTCAGTTTCATATGAAATTTTTATAGAAGTATTAGGTAATTCTAACAATTTTTCAATTGCTTTATATTCTGTTGCTTTAGTATAAGTTGTAGAAATAACTCTTAACTTTTTACCTTTAGCAGTAAATTCCTTTAAATCTTCATAAATAGGCATTAATCCAGTCATTCTTATAAAAGATACTAATAGCATCACTTAGTCAGATGAGGCTATTTCTTTTCTTAACTCTGATAATAAAGAAATTTCTTTAGAACTATTTGTAAACAAAGTTGGTTCTACTAATGAAGTAACTGGCCTAACAATTTTTTTACCATCAAATGAATTATTATTTAATTTTTTAAATGCATATTCTAAAACTTCTGCATCCATAGATAAATCTAAGTCTTTATACTCATCAAAATCTAATTTTGTTCTTAATAAATCCAAAATTTCATTACAAATTTCTATTTCTTTTAACACTCTTTCGCTATCTTCTACATCTACATTTTTTTCTTGAATACAATCCATAGCTTTTCTTGTTACTTCTTTTAAATATTCTGTTATCAAATTCTTAGCATTTTCCGGAGATTTTAAAATCGTGTTACTTTTATAAAAGAATTCTGAATTATTTAACTTACTTTTTAATTCATTATTTAAAAGTTGTTCATAAATACCATCTTTCATTACTTCACCTTCTTTACATACTCTGCTAACGGAATATCAGCTGGAGCTAAATCATATTCTAATAATTCTTCTTTATCTACCCATTTATACTCAGAATGATCATGTAAATAAAATTCACCAGATACATAATCACATTTATATAATCTTAAATCAACAACTTTAGTTGGATACTCACAAATATTATTAATTACAAATTCTTTTGCTTTAATTATAAGTTCAAATTCTTCTTTTATTTCTCTTTCAATAGCATGCATTTCATTTTCTTCTGGTTCTACTTTTCCACCCGGAAATTCCCACTTGCCAAACACATTAGGATCCCCAGTAGAACGTCTTGCTATTAAAACTTTATTATCTTTTTCAATTAAAGCTGCTACTACTTTTATCATATAAACCACCTATTCATAATTATATCATGTACAATGAATATATTTTATTATTTTAAACTCAAAAGAAAAAAATTTAATCATAATTTAATCCTATACTATTTATAATTTTTTTATTGCTAATTTTTAATACATATATCAGTTAAAATTGTATTAATTATTTTTATGACTTTATCGTATAATATCATTATCTCCTTTGGAATTTTATCACAATTGAAATATTTTGTCAGAGTTAGTACATCACAAGCTAATTCGTAGTCATATATACCTTTTTTAAATTCAATAATAATATCTTTAAACCCGTTATCATACAACTGCTTATTTGCTTGTTCGAATGTTTTTATGGCTTGCCTATTTAACATATTATAATGAAATGCATCATGTCTTATATTAAGATATTTTTTGTTCAAACTTCCATCTTCAAAGTTAATTTCGTTAGATATTTCATCCATCAATTTTAATGTTTTTGATGTACAAAAATATTTTTTATAATTATTGTCATTATATATCGCATCAAGGAGTTTTAATGCTTCTTTTAAGTGACCAAAATACAACTTAGAAATATATAAAGTATATGATATTTTAATACTATCACTATCAAAGCTACTTTCTTTTATTGAATTAACTAATCTTTTTGCCATAATCATATCATTATAACATCTTGAAATATTAAAAAGCATATTACCATATTTATCATTACTATAATATTTAAATCTATCTATCTTCATATTTTTACTTCTCCATACTATCCAAATATTTTTTTATTTCTTTAGCAAACTTTTTTATCATCTTATCAATTCTATCAAAATAATCTTTTTCTTCAAAAAATTTAGGATTTAAGTCTAAGTAATTATATATATTACCAGTTATAACTAAATCATAATATCTTTCATAATATTCCAATAAAGATTTCTTTTCTATATATTTATAAATGGCATATTTATTAACTAAATGGCTTTTATTAGGTTTTGATATTTGCTTTTCATAGTTTACTATATCTTCCCTTTTTCTCATTTTCAATGGCAGCATATAATGAACATCGTTTTCTATAAGATTTGAATTTAAAATTGATATTTGCCTTAGTATACACGCAGTACATAATCCGCAATGTGTTTCACCTTTTACCCTATTTGATAAAGCTTGTATTCCGTGGTTTTTTGAACAAGTCTTTGTGTTTTTAATATACCCTATATATTTTTTTGGTATCCTACTCAAAACCTCCGACTTTGTTAAGTACATATATGAATTTATAATTTTAATATTAATATTCAATTCATTAAGAATTTTATTTATTAGATAAATTGTTTTAGGATGTGTAGTTTTTGTAACAATTCTTCTGAAATAAAATTTAGGGTTCAAAGACATAATTCCATTTTCATACATTTTGATTTCACTAATTTTGAAATAGTCAGCATATATTAGTGCGTTTGAAAGAAAAAACAACGTTCTCGTTCTTTGTGTATAATGACTTTCATAGTTTAATTCCTTCTTTTTAACTACTACATGTTCATTTTGACTTTCATTTAATACATGATCATAAATAAATCTTGCGTTAATTACTTCGGTAGGATTAGTTTCTGTTGTTACAAATAACGTTTTATTATCTTTTTCATTTAACGCTCCCGAAAAAGCATCTAGACCTCCCGATAACAAACATATATTTTCAAATTTTTCAGTTTGTAATTCTAGCCTACCTGTATCGATTTTTTTAGGGATAATACTTTTTTCTATACATATACTCCATTTTTCACCATTTGTCATATATGCTATTAACTCGCATATAATTGGAATCACCTTTTCTAATTCATCATAGTAATTTACGGGTACAGTAATTTTTAACTTACTGCTATTATCAACATTCTCATCCCTAATTGTAAAAAAATCGTGATAACAAATTGAAACAAAAATATCATATAAATCTAAAATAAGATTATTATCATATGAACCAATTCTTAACATATTTTCTGCATTAAAATGTAATTCATGTGGATTTTTACCATATTCATCAAAAAACTTGTTCATTTATTCACCCTTTCAACGACTGTAAGGCATCATAATATGCCTTATTTAAATTTTTAATGGTTAATTCATTATCGTCAATATTGCTAATAAAATTATCTGTTATATGTAAATGTAATACATTATCAGTATTACTTGTAATATATTCATTAAATTCAACATCTGTTTTATTATCATCAAAATTATCTATGTTTTGTGAAGCATCTTCAAAAGAAAATGACTCAAGTATATTTTTGAAAATATTTTGAATATATTTTATTACAAAATCTATTGGATTTACATTTTCCTCAAATATATCAATTTCTAATAATGTATCCTTAAACGACTGCTTTAAAGTTTCATCACTTTCTATTCCTAAATAATCCGATAATATTTCAATTCTTTGAATTCTATTGTAATTTGAAAATCCCGCTATGCCTAATCCTGTTATACCAGATGAATTTACTTTTTTGATTGTTTTAACAATCTTTTGAATAGAATTATAATATGTTTGAGATCTAAAAATTCCATTAGATACTTTTTTTATTTTACTTTGCCCTTTATCCGGAAACATTAGTTTTGGAATCAAGTTTGCTAATCCACTTCCTCCGTTCGACAAAGATAACCCACCGTTAGATATTGCTTCATTAATAATTTTATTAGACCTAGGTAATACTTTTCTAGTAGATGTCCCCATATTCACTGCACACTTCCTTTACAACAAAAAATAAGCAGTATCCATCTTAAAAAAGAATGATACTGCTATTCTTAACTATATTATACAGCAAAATTTGACAATTTTTAACATTTGAAGTGAAATATATTAAAATTTCTCTATTTTATATCTTTATTTAAGTCAAAAACTTAATTTTAGTATAATTTATTAATAAATTTGTTTCGTTTAAATATAGCCGTCTTAATACCCTTATAAATTTAATCGTTGTATGAGCTAAGTATGTCCTCCTGCATTTAAGTGATTAGATAATACAATTACATCATCACTATCTCCAAATGCATTTACTATACTATTAACTCTATCGGCAGGACTTAATGTAATATCACTATCTCTTGTAATAAATACAGGAACACCTAACTCCTTCAATCTATCATATATATAATTAGCTATTTTTAAATTATATTCCTTTTCAATTATATTGTTACCTGATGCACCAGGGTCTACTCCTCCATGTCAAGGAGTATTATAAACCCAAATTTATTATTAAAAAAATATATAAAAATTTTTTTAAAATTTCCATTCAATTTCTATATCTCGTGTTTTGTTTTTTTTATCATATATTCCAATATTTATTTTTTTTATAAACTCATCTATTATTATTTTATTTAAAACTTCAATTTTTTTATATTTATCTAAAATAATATTAATATAAGAACTATCTTGAATTTTGTTATTTAAAAAACATAAATCATTGTTAATTACAAAAATTCTATTTTTTATAAAACTTATTTCCTTATTATAATCGTTTGATAAAACTTTAAACATTTCATCACTTATTAATAAATTTACATTTTTTTCATATAAATTTTTATAATATTTTTTTAAATTATTTATTTTTTTTTCAAGATTTATTTTTTCTTTTTCTAAAATTAATACGTAATTGTTTTTATTATTAATATTTTTTTTAAAATTATATTTTTCTTTTAATATTTTAAAATTATAATATTTATCTATAAACTTATTAATTTCATTTAATAATATTATTTCTAAGTCGTCTAATTTAATTGAACTATTATTTTTACATACATGCATTTTTTTTGCACCTTTACATTGTAAATACGATCTTTTTTTGTTTTTTACATTATAAACATTTCTTGTAAAAATTTCATTGCAATTCATACAATAAACTTTTCTGCTTAAATAATGGATATTTCCATTATTTATTGGTTTTTCATGATTTAGAAGTCTTTTTTGAACATTATTCCATGTGTCTATATCAATAATTGGTTCATGAGCATTTTCAATGCAACACCAATCTGTTTTAGGTAACTTTTTAAATTTATGAATTTTATACCCTAATGAAGTCTTTTTCCCCTGAACCAAATTACCAATATAAACTTCATTTCTTAAAATTTTTGAAATAGAATTGCTTGTCCAACAAATATTGTTATAATTACATCTACCAGATATGTACTTACTTCCATTTTGTTTTTTATACAAAGACGGGGGTAAAATATTACAACTATTTAAATACTCACTAATTTTGTTATATCCATAACCATTTTCATACATTTTAAATATATCTTTTACAACCTTACTTGCTACTAAATCAATAACTAATTTATACTTATTTTCACTACTTTTCATATAGCCATAGGGTGCAAAACTTCCAACAAACAATCCATCTTCTCTTTTATTTTTTAAAGACCTTTTTATGTTTTGAGATAAATCTTCTAAATACCATTCATTAATTAAACCATTAATTTGTCTAGATTTTTTATTTGATTCAATACTAGTATCAGCATTATCAACAATACTTATAAATCTTACATTCCATTCAATAAACTTATTGTGTAAATATTTTTCAATTATTTCCATATCTCTTGAAAATCTTGATTGTGTTTTACATAAAACCAAATTAATTTTACCACTTTTACAATCATTAATTAATCTTTCAAATTCAGGTCTATATGTCCCAGCCCCTGAAAAGTCATCATCAGAATATACATCAATCACATTCCAGCCATGCAACTTTGCATATTTTATACACATGCTTTTTTGATTTATAATACTATCACTATCATCATTTTTATTCACTTTAAATCTATCTTCATCAGATAATCTACAATATATACCAACTTTTTCTATAATACTCACTTCCTTTATAAAAATTTATTAAATGTTTATAAAATTATTTAAAATCACAATTTTTTTCTTCTATAAACAATATAATATTCAACAGTTTTTCATTAAAAATGTTTTTAATTTCATCATTTGATAAGTTGGTTCCATTATATTTATTTTTTATATTATAATTTACTTTCAATTTTATATCACCCATTCATGAATAGCATCATTTAATAATATTCATTATAAAAAAATTAAAGTACAAAATAATATATATATTAAATAAAAAAATTAATTCTAAACTGAATTAATTTTTTTATTTAATTTATTTAAGATCTATAAATTGTTTATTAAATGCTTTTAAAATCATATCCTTTGCCATAATATCTAGAGAATCTAAATTATAAATCTTTATTGCTTTTACTTCATAAAAATTTTCCTTACAACATCTTTCTAATTCTTCCCCACCAAGTTTAGGAATACCATTTATAATTTTGCAACTAAAAAAATGTGCTATAGAATCTTCTTTTTCATCTGAACCTAAATAACCTAAAATCTCTACATCAACAGAAAACTCCTCTTTTAACTCTCTTACAACACCAGCTTCTAAAGTTTCTTCTTTTTTTATTCCACCACCCGGTATCACATAGTATTCTTTTATATTTCCATCTTCCTTAATTTTTCTTCTAAACATCAAGTATACTTCATCATTATTTATTATAATTCCACGTGCACTTATTCTTTTTTCCATTTTTCCTCCATCATTTGATTTCCAATAAAATTTATCACGTTTTCTCCAAAAGTTAAAATATCATTTTGTGATAAATTGGAATTTTTAAACATGTAAATTATATCAAAATTATTACTAAATCTAAACATTTTTTTATAGTAATTAAACAAATTTTTGTCAAAATATTTATTTTTAAAATAATTAATTTATCATTTTATATAAATTATAAAATGTGTATTTATATTTTTTATATATAAATATATATATTAAATTTGGTTTTTTAAATATCCACCATGACCTGCATCAACCACAACTTTTTTATTGTTATTCATTTAAATCACCTACATTATTTTATGACAGGGATGAATTTTGGTTAATTATAAATAAAAAAAAATCAAATATCTATTCTATTTGACTATTAAATAAAAAATAAATTTTATCTACTTTAATAATAGTACTGGAGAGTTTGCTGTTTTATCTATATCTAATGCACTATTATCTTCATCAGACATTTCACGTATAGGTATAGATAATTTTTCTTCTTTTAACATTATTGCAACATCTCTTATACAATTATATCTTTGAATTAAAGACTCTATTGTATCATCATCAATTGTTTTATCAAATAATGAATCAATATATTTTATTAATCTAAAATCAATTGATTTAAGTTTCTCTGGATTAATATGTTCATTAGTTATAAATTCATTTGCGTAATTAATACTAGATCTTCTAGCAACTACGTCACTTGAAATTAAGAAATCAACTTGACTATCAATAAATGGATCATATTCAATTTCATCACATTTTACATCACTTAATCCAACTACAGAAAGTGAAACTCCATCCTTACCATTTATATGTGATTCAGTATCATTTAATAATTCTAATAACTCATTTGAATAATTTATTATTCCTTTTTTATTCAATGCGTCTAAAGATAATATTCCATTTTTCACAATTGATAAAGCACAATTATAACTTGTGTTATGATGATATTTAGCATTATCTACATGAACACTACTAGTCTTTAAATTAGTTAAACTATCTTTTAAAAATAGTAAAACATCTTTCTTATCTAATATAACTTGTTCCACAATTCACTCCTTTCACACTATTATAATATACATAATATTAATTTATGATTATTATAAATGCTTACGTATTTTAGCACGATATAGCTTAAAAATCAAGAAAAAAAATCAAGAATAATCTTGATTATAAATCTAATATATCTCTCCAGTTTGTTGGGAAACCTATTGTATCTAATATTTTGTCAACACCTACTATATCGACTTTTCCATCTAATAAGTCTATTTCATAACCTAATTCATATATTAAAAGTCTAAAATCATCTTTTGTAAGCATATATTTAAACATAATTACTAAAGAATAAAGATCATTTTTTCCATATATATACTCATTATCAATTCTAGTTATATTTAGTAAATCATGATATTTATTATTTGGTATGCTTCTTTGTGTTTTATAATTATAAAGCATATCTTCATGAGCACAAAGATTTCTATAATTTGACATAATAGGCAAAAATACACTTAAATCATCAACATCAATTCCATAAAAATTTGAAATTTCTTTTTTATCATCATATTTTAAAATATTAAACATTTCACTAATAATACCAAAAGATAAAACTTTAACCAAAATCCACATTGGAATATATCCATAATTAGTTAAATAATGTAATGTTGCTGTATGTTGTTTAGCATTAACTCTAATTTGTCTTTTCATTTTGCCAATAACATCAGCAACTTGTCTATGTTTTGAAATTTCGGTTGTAAAGTTTGACATTCTTAAATATTCTTTTTCTTTATATCCATATTTTTTAGATAAATGATAACTAATTATAGATTTCAAATTATTTTCTACAATTAATAAATATTTAAACATTACATTTCTAATATTTCTATCAAAAGTAAAGACAGAATATAATTCTTCAAATGTTGTACCATCTATAAATTCACTAGCCTTAGGATATTTTAAAAATATATGTCTATAACCTGAAATGAAAAAATAATTTTCTCTAAGTAATATTTCTTTTGTTTTTTCAACATTATTTATAATTAAACCTTTATCTTTTAAAATTTCAATTTGTTCATCAATTGTTTTAAATTGTTTTACACGACTCATATAATCACCATAATAATTATATCATGTATAGTTGTTAACATAAAGATTAAATTATTAAACTAATTCAATATATCAATTAAACAATTAGAAATTACTTTTACAATATGATTTTTATACTTATCATTTAATAAATTTTTTCTATCATTTGAATTAGAAATAAATCCTAACTCTAATAATACACCAGGAATGTTAATATTCTTATACATATATAAATTATTAATTTCACTCACTTTTCTATCACTGTTTAAATATTTATTAAAATATTTCTGAAATTTATTAGCAATATCAATATTTTTTTCGTTTATATCATCATAAAAAACTTGTGCACCTCTCCATTTAGTATTTACCATAGAGTTTAAATGAATAGATAAATATAAATTAGCATTGGAATCATTAATCATCTTTGCTCTATTTCCTAAATCACTTCTTTTTCTTAAATTAGCATTTGGATTTGATAAATCATAATCATCATTTCTAGTTAAATATACGGTTGCACCTAATTTTTCTAAATTATCTCTTAATTTCAATGTTATTTCTAAATTAATATCCTTTTCATATACATTTTCATAAAATGCACCAGGATCAACTCCTCCATG
>CALVIA010000028.1 GCA_944329255.1 uncultured Bacilli bacterium | reverse complement strand
ATGCATAAAAAACATTGACAAACTCAAAATATAATAGTATAGTAATTGCGATTGATGAGTTTTACATCAATAGAAAGGAGGCAGATAGGTAGATGAGAATGAGGTATCTAGAAATACCAAAAGATATTTGGAAGAATAAAAATATTCCAAAAGAGACTAAATATATCTACTCTTACATTTACACCAAGGGATTCGGAAGAATAATAACAGATATAAATGTAGGAGAGATACAGCAAGTAGTTAACATCAAAAACAAAGGTTTGAGAAAAAGTCTTAAGATATTAGAAGAGTTAAATTATCTAATATATCAAGAATACTCAAACGGGATGTACACAGTAACACTTAACTAAAGAGTCAAAGGACGTTAGTTATAAGAGGCTCAGTAAGATATAAGGCTTATGTTAGAACCTATCTTATAGAAATGTAAGATGAATACAGTTTGAACTATAACATATTTCAAAGAACTAAAATGAAATATGAAAAGGGATAAAAAAACATATGTTATAGTTTAAACATATTAAAGGAGATTTTCTTCTTTAAAGGGATTTTGTTTGCTATTTTATGTAATTAGACTTATAAAATGTAAGTCTTTTTTGTTGTTTAATTTAAATAAAGATAGGAGGAATGTTATGAGAATATTTAAATTATATTTACCAATAGAACTATTTGATAGAATTAAATTAATGGCAGATTTCTACCAAATATCTATTTCTAAAATGATGACTCAATTAATGGAAATGAGTTATTTAGAAATGTTAAAAATTAATACTAAAGAATTAAAAAAGGAGACTGATAAATGAATTTTGACAAATATTTAAAAATTCCAATGTTTTTAGCTGATGATAAGAATATAGGGCATAGTGGTAAATTGTTATACGCTAGACTATTATTACTTACACATAAAGAAGGTTATTGTTATGCTGATAATAGTTACTTAGGTAATTTAATAGGAGTAGGTTCTAGAAGAATAACTAAACTATTAAAAGAATTATCAGATAATAATTATATAACTATGGAATATAAACATAAATTTCAAAGAAAAATTTACATTAACAAAGATAAATATACATCCGTTACTTTAGAAGAAATGTTCTAATTAATTGGATGTATATTTTACAATCAATGGATCTTTATATCTATAATAATATAATAAATAGAATATAAAAAATATTAATATTATATATTTATTATAAAATTATTTTATATATTTAAAAAGAGAAAGGAAGTTGATATATGCATGATAAAAAAATAATTTTAAACATAAATTTAAATAGGTGGTTTAAATATGAAAGGAGCCTATTTGAATAAAATTTCATTTAAAGATCTTATTTTGAAGTACTTAATCGAAGAGATAATGAAAGAAGAAGGAGTAAACAATAATTAATGATTTGCAATTATTCATTAATGATGTTATCATTCATTTGTCTAAATACCCAATTAAGTAAGAGGATTGGAGGAATGAATGAATAATACTTACTTAAATGGATTAGATTTCAATGTTGGAATCTATATAAGATTATCTCAAGAAGATAAGGACAAAAAATATGAATCTGATAGTGAAAGTGTAATAAATCAAAAAGAATTATTAAGAAATTATGTTAAAAATAATAATTTTAATTTAGTTAAAGAATATGTCGATGATGGATTTTCTGGAACTGATTTTGAAAGACCAGGATTTAAAAGTTTATTAGAAGATATCAATAATAAAAAAATTAATTGTGTAATAGTAAAAGATTTGTCAAGACTTGGCCGAGATCATGTTATGACTGGTTATTATATTGAAACATTTTTTCCAGAGAACAATATAAGATTTATTTCTATATTAGAATCATTTGATAGTTTTAAAAATCAAGCTAGTAATGATTCATCAACATTTATAATTGCTTGTAATGATTATTATAGTAAACAAAATTCTATTAAAATTAGAAATGTATTAAATGAAAAAAGAAAAAGTGGTAAATTTGTAGGAAGTCTTCCATGTTATGGATATATGAGAGATCCAGAAGATAAAGGACATCTAATTCCTAATCCAGAAATTGCTCCAATTGTTAAAAAAATATTTAAGTGGCGAGCAGATGGTATTGGACCTACTGAAATAGCAAATAGACTCAATAAAGCACATGTAGTTACGCCTAGTGGCTATAAAAAGACTAATTATTCATCTAGATTAATCGATAGAGATAATTGGAATATTTCCACAGTAAAAAAGATTTTAATTAATAGAATTTATACAGGAGATTTAGTTCAACACACTCAAACTAAAGTAAGTTATAAATCCAAAAAGAAAATAACATTGGATGAAAAATTATGGATAGTGGTAGAAAATACTCATGAACCATTAGTTGATAAAGATACTTTTGATTATGTTAATAATTTAAGAAAAAGAAATACTAGAAACTATGAAATTAAAACTAATAGAGAAAAAAGGTTACTAGAAGGTAAATTATTTTGTAGGGAATGTGGAAATAGACTTACCGTACTTTATAGAAAAAAACAAGATTACTGGTCAGTTAATTGTAATAGATATTCAAGAGATCCAGTTAGAGGTAGATGTTATTCACACTTTTATCCATATAACTATTTAGAAGAACAAGTGTTAGAACAAATTAATAAATCTGTTTCTAAATTAATGAAAGAATTAGATTTAAAGCAATTAAATGATGAGGTTGTTAAAAGTGTTTATAAGGAAACTAATAATATAGATAAAGTTATTAAAAATTTGGAAATAGAAAAAGAAAAAATAACTAGGAGAATTACAACTTTATATAATGATAGATGTGATGGAGTAATATCTACTGAAACTTATAAAGAACTGGCTAAGGAGTCTGAAACTAAATTAAAAGAAATAAATGATTTAATAGACAATGAAAACATAAAAAAATATAAAATAAAAAATAAGGTCAATGTTTTACCAGACTACACTAAAAAGATAAAGAAACTATTGAATTTAAATAAACCTAAAAAAGAATTAATAGATACATTAATAGATAAAATAGTTATTGATAAAGATAGAAATATTACTATATATTTTAAATACGATATTGTACCAGTAGTTTCATTTATATATGAGAATAAGAATTTAGCTCGTAATCCTTATGGTAGAAAAGGTAAAAGTTGTTAAGATGCTTTATAATTATGTCGTAGTTTTGTCGTAGTATTGTCACAGCTTATGTCGTAGTATCAGTAAAAATCAATTTTGTTAATATACAAAAATTGACAAAAAATATGTAAAAAATATGATACAATAAATAAGAGAGGTGAACTATGAATATATCAAAGTATAATTTAGACTTAACATTAAATGATTTGATTACCAAAAAAGAAGATTCATCATTCGATAGAAAAAGCGCAAAGATAGATTTAAAAAACTTAGCAAATATAATTTGTTCTTTTGCAAATGCTAATGGTGGAATTATAGCTGTTGGTGTTGAAGATGATGGAAGTATTTCTGGTTTTGAAAAAGTTGGAATAGATAAATATAATAATTTTCAAAAGATTATTTCAAGTTCATATTTTAAAACATTGCCAAGATGTTATATTGAACCTATAGATGTGGTTAATTCTAATAACAGCAATGATAAAATATTATTATTTACAATAGAGCCAAGTTCAAGTAGAGTAGTTAGAACTGCAAAAGATGAAGTATATTTAAGGCAATCTGATAGTTCAAATAAACTAGATAGCGATCAGGTCAAAATATTAGAATATGAGAGAAATGAAGCGGTTTTTGAAGATGAAATCGTTAAAAGAGCTAGTTTGGAAGATTTGGATGAAGAAATATTAAATTTATATAAATCTAAAGTAGGATCTAAACAAAGCAATTATGATTTGCTTAAAGCGAGAAAATTTATAATCAAAGAAAATGGTAAAGAGTATTTAACTACAGCTGGTGTTTTACTTTTTACAAAAGATCCTTCATTATTTATTCCCTGTGCTAGGGTAAGAGTTATAAAAATTGAAGGTTTAGAAATGCAAACAGGAATTGAAATGAATATTGTAAAAGATGAAACATTTGCATTACCTTTATACAAGGTTATTGAAAAAACAGAAGAATTTATAAAAACTCAATTAAGAGAATTTAATCATTTGGGACCAGACGGAAAATTTGTTTCTATACCAGAATATCCAGAGTTCGCATGGAAAGAAGGACTAGTTAATGCTGTCACACATAGAGATTATTCTATAAGTGGAGAACATATCAAAATAATTTTATATGATGATAGGTTAGAAATTATTAGTCCCGGGAAGTTACCAGGATTAATTACATTAGATACTATGCGAACAGAAAGATTTTCTAGAAATCCTCAAATATCTAGAGTTTTAACGGAATTAAAGTTAGTTAGAGAGTTAAATGAGGGAGTAAAAAGAATTTATAAAGAAATGCAGGAATTCTTTTTAGATGAACCGGAATATTCAGAACCAAATGGAAGGTCTGTCAAACTTGTATTAAAAAATAATATAGTTATGAGAAGTAAAAGAAAAACAGAAACGATGTTAAAAAGAGATTCATTAACAGAAAAATGGGAAGGGTTAAATGAATTAGAAAAACAAATGGTACAAGCAATTCACGATAGAGGAAAAATGACCACATCTGAATTATCAGAATTAATTTCAAGAGATAGAAGGACTGTTCAAAGAAAAGTCAAAAAACTACAAGATATGGAAATTATCACATGGATAGGAACTTCAAATAAAGACCCTAAGAAAGTTTATATTATAAAATAAAAATAAATGTCGCAGTACTGTCGTATTATTGTCGTAGTATTGTCGCAGTACTGCGTCATTTTAATTACTAATGGAAACTAAACTCACCAGGTGGTACCGGTGCTGAAGTAATTTATGCTCTTAGAAATGGTGATACATTATCAAAATTAATTCTTGGAGAAATTGCAAAAGAAGGGCAAACTATAAGAAAGTGGTATCAAAGAAGACTTCCATCAAATCCTTCTAAAGATTATTATTTTATTCATAGAGAAACTGGAAAGACAGAGCCTGTATTAATTGAGTATGGATTTGTTGATAATGTAAAGGATGCAAATTTTATAAAAAATAATTGGCAAAATTTAGCAGAGGCGGTTGTAAGAGCAGTTTCTACATATATTGGTATTCCATATAGTGAAGATGAAAGTAGTATATATGTTGTTCAAAGAGGGGATAGTTTATATTCTATTGCTAAAAAGTATAATGTAAGTGTTGATGCTATTAAAAGTGCAAATAATTTACAAAATAATTTAATAAGTATTGGTCAAAAGTTAGTTATCCCAGGATTTACTGAATCAACTGGTTCTAATATTACTTATGTAGTTCAAAAAGGTGATAGTTTATATTCTATTGCATCAAAATATAATACTACTGTTGAAAATATTAAAAGATTGAATAATTTAAATTCTAATTTGTTAAATATAGGACAAATGTTAAAAATACCTTCTAATGAAGTTATTGAGGTTAATCCTGATGTTGGTGCTCCAATAAATTCATATGTAGTTCAATATGGAGATACTTTGTATTCGATTGCTAGTAATAATAATATTGATGTGGAAGAGTTAATTAAGTTAAATGGATTAACTGATTATGAATTATTTGTTGGTCAAATATTAAAATTACCAAATTTAATAGAAGATGAAATATTAGCAGAAAATGAATATGTAGTTCAAAAAGGAGATAGTTTATATTCGATAGCAAGAAAATATAATACAACTGTAAATGATATGAAAGATTTAAATAATTTAACATCTAATTTATTAAATGTTGGTCAAATATTGAAAATACCAGGTTTGAAAGATGAAAGTAAAAATGAATATGATTATATAGTTCAAAAAGGTGATACTTTATATTCAATAGCAAGAAAATATAATATAACAGTTGATGAGTTAAAAAAAGTTAATAATCTTAATAGTAATATATTAAGTATTGGTCAAAAATTAAAAATATCGGTTTAAGCCGATATTTTTAATGTAATTCATTACATACACCAATAGCTGGTTCATAAAAACAGTGATTTTTATAATTTCCAGCTAATTTTTGATTAAACCAAGTTGACTTACAAGGAGCATTATTTGGAGCATAGAACCAAAGAGAATTAGTTGCTGGATGATATGTTTCTCCTTTTAAAATTCTTTCTGCAAATTGTTTTTGTAGTGTTGTGGGAGAACTGAAAAATAATGGACTATCTTTTCCAGAAAAACCACCTGGACTTTGATATATCATATCTGTAATTGACCTTATATTTTTAAAATCCAAACAATTTGCAATTACTCTATTTACACCAACATTACCAACCATAAGCATTCCTAAATTTCCTTCTCCAATTGCTTCTGCTCTCATTAATCTTGCAAGAAGTTCAACATCTTTTGTGTTATATTTAATTAGCATATAAAATCACCTATAAAATTATATATAATGATTTGACAAATTATGATAAAAATTGTACAATATAAAATGTACTTAGGGGATTAGTTAAATGGTATAATAATGGTCTCCAAAACCACTGTTGGGAGTTCGATTCTCTCATCCCCTGCCATTATGAAATTTATTTACATTTTTTTAGACTAAATTTTGGTTTATAAAAATTTGTTTAATTTATTAGACTTATTTCTGTTTTTATACTGCAAAGCTGAAATAAGTTTTTTTTTCCAAATATATTTGTAAAAGCTTGTTTCTGTGTGTAAGAGTCTAATAATATTAATGGTTTATTAATATGTTAAAAAATTTTTTTGATTATATACATAAGAATTAGAAAATAATAGTTTACACCAGCTATTTTAGAAAAATAAATTCCTTTTATATAGTAAAGTTTGTATCTCTATCAGTTAAAATAATTGGTATTAATTCAATAAAAGCATCAGTTCCAATTTTTATGTAAAGTAATTTCCATATTATATTATAATGAGACTTATTTCCGCATTTCTTAAAACCCAGAATTTCAAATGAAAATTCATGTTGGTTAAAAGTAAAAGATCGGGATAAAAAATTAATCCTTTTTATGTTATAATTAAAATCAGGTGATATATGTGGGAATAATGGATTGTGCAATTGATGCATTTAGATTTAAAGATACAATTTTTTATAAAGAAAATAGTGATTTACAAGATAAATATAATGCTTTAAAGAGATTAAATGAAGAATATCCAAAAAATGAAGAACTACAAAGTGAGTTGTTAATTGTTAAAAAAGGATTAGATGGAGAAAATGAAATTTTATATCAATTAAAAAAAGCACATATTGGAATGTATGTACTTAGAGATATTAAAGTTAAATATGAAGATCTAACTGCTCAAATAGATTATGTTGTAATTACCCCGGTATTTACTTATTATATTGAATGCAAAAATCTTATTGGAAATATTACTGTAACAGATAAAGGAGATTTTATTAGAGAATTTACTCTTAATGGAAAAAGAATGAAAAAAGGAATGTATTCACCATTAAGACAAGTTGAAGCTCAAAGGGAAGTTATAAGAAAGATATGGGAAAGTAATACTTCGTCTTTTATAAAATTTTTTGCTTCAAAAAATTTTGAATATTATAGAAGAGTTTTAGTAGTAGCTGCAAATCAAGATACAATATTGAATACAAATAAGGCTCCAAAAGAATTTAAATATAAAATATTAAGGGCTGATTCATTAGTTAGAAAAATAGAATATGATTTAAATCATAGAGATAATGATGATCATCTTAAATCTAAAAAAGGAATGGAAGGAATTGCACAATCATATTTAGACTTATCTAGTAAAGAAGAAATAGACTATTACAATTATTATAAAGAAAAGTTTTGTAATAATGTTAATGTTCCAATAAAAGATGATTTAAAAGAAAGATTAATTGAATTAAGAAAAACTAGATGTAATGAAATGACTATTCCTGCATATTATGTTTTTACCAACGATGAATTAGATAAATTAATTGAAGTAAGACCTAAGACAATTGAAGAACTTAAAAATGCTAATATATTAACTCCAATAAAAATAAAAACACATGGAGATTTAATTGTTGAGGAAATAAATAAATACTAATCTTATTTTCAATATATAATATAATAAATTTGCTAGCGGAGAAAATACACTATAATTATAGTGATTTTGTTGAAAAATTAAGACCAAGGTGTTTATATGAAGATAATAAAAACTCTTGCTATTTTGTTGTGTTGATATATTAATTAGAAAACTAACTTTTAAAATTGAAAATACTTAAATACAAATATATTATAATTTAAAACACAGAAATTATATATTTTCTGTGTTTTTAAATAATATTATAAATAAAATTTATTATAAAACAAATGCTTAATCCTATAATAATTGGTAAAACAAATGCAATTATTGTCCATTTTAAACTATTGGTTTCTTTTTTGATTGTTAAACAAGTAGTACCACATGGAAAATGAAATAAACATAATATTAAAGTACATATTGCAGTAAGTGTTGTCCATCCATTATTTATTAATAAAGTTTTTAATGATGAAATATCTAGAGTTGTTAATGTTGACTCAGACATATATGTCATAATAATAATTGGTAAAACTATTTCATTTGCAGGGAATCCTAATATAAATCCCATTAAAATTACACCATCTATACCAAATACATTTGCAAATGGATTTAATGTTTCAGATATATATTTTAGTATTGATATGTCATTAATATAGTTGTTTGATAAAATCCAAATAATTAATCCAATTGGTGCTGATATAATTATAGCTCTTTTTAATATGTTATATGTTTTTTCTAAAATTGATTTTATAATTATTTTTGTAATTTGTGGTTTTTTATATGAGGGAAGTTCTAAGATATATGAACTTGGTTTTCCTTTTAATATAGTTTTTGATAAAATTTTAGATGTTATTAAAGTAATAAATATTGAAAATAATATTATACAAGTTAAAATAATTGATGATTTAATTTTTGATGATGTAAAAAATATTGCAATTAATGTTATTATTGTTGGAAATCTTCCATTGCATGGAACAAATGAATTTGTGATAATTGCTATTAATCTTTCTCTTTTTGTATCAATAATTCTACTATTTGTTATAGCACATGCATTACAACCAAATCCCATACACATTGTTAATACTTGTTTTCCTGAAACGCATGCTCTATTAAAAAATTTGTCTAAATTAAATGTAAGTCTTGGCAAATAACCAATATCTTCAAGTAATGTAAATAATGGAAAAAATATTATCATTGGTGGTAGCATTACTGATACTACCCAAGAAAGTGTTCTATAAACACCATATACTAGGGGATTTATTATAATTTGTGGTAATTTTATTAATTCTAATATTTTATAAAAAGGATATTCTAATTTAAATAAAATATTTGATAGAACTTCAGATGGACAATTTGCAGCATTTATTGTTAACCAAAAAATGAATAAAAATAATAAAGTCATAATTAATATTCCATATTTTTTTGATGTTACTATTTTATCTATTTTTTTATCAATCGTATTATAATTTTGATTTGTTATTTTTACACTTTTTATAAAAATTCTTTCACTTTCTAAAATTAATTTTTTTGATATTTCTTTTTTTATATTTTCATATTTTTTTTGTTCATTTTTTATTGTTTTTATTATATTTCTTTCTTCTAATAAATTTATATTTAAATTATTATATAAAGACTCGATGATTGAGTCATCACTTAATAGTTTTATACTTATAATTCTTGATAAATTATTATTTAAAAAAACATTTAGTTCATTTTGAATTATTTTTATAGAATTTTCTATGTCATCATTATATTTTATAACTTTGGGATTTAAATTTAAATCATATGAATATTTATATATTTCATTTTTTAATTTGTCTAGACCATTATCATTTTTAGCGCTTGTAGTAATTATTGGAATTTTTAATTCATTTTTTAGTGTTTCAATATCAATATCTATTTTTTTTCTTTCGGCTTCATCTATTAAATTAATACATAAAATTACATTTTTTGTTACTTCAAGTGTTTGCAAAACTAAGTTTAAATTTCTTTCTATTTTTGTAGCATCAATTACTACAATTGTTAGATTTGGATTATTGTAATATAAAAAATCTCTTGTTACTTCTTCTTCTTTAGATGAAGGATTTAATGAATATGTTCCAGGTAAATCAACTAAAATATAATCTTCTTCTTTATATGTGTATTTTCCGTATGCTGATGAAACAGTTTTTCCAGTCCAATTACCTGTGTGTTGGTTTAGTCCAGTTAATGCATTAAATATTGTACTTTTACCTACATTTGGATTTCCAACTAATGCAATTATAATATCGCTCTCATTATCTTTATAGATATAATTATTTTTTTTCATTATTTAACCTCCTTACAAGAATTTTTTTTGCATCATTATTTCTAATTGCAATTATTGAATCCTTTATTAAATAGGCGGTTGGGTCATTAAAAATGCTTTTAAATAGTACTTTTATTTTAGAATTTTCTATAATTCCGATATCATTCATTCTTTGAGAAAATTTGTTATCAAATAAAATATCAATAACTATACATTCTTCATTTATATTAATTTTATCAAGAGTTTCAAATTCATTCATTTATATACACCTGAAATATTATATGTATTTTTATAAAAAATGCTCATTTATTATATTTAATTGACTAAAATTAATAAATAAATTATAATATAGTTATTAATTGGGGTGAGAATAATGGCAAAAAAAAGGGTTGTAAAAAATAAGAAAAAAAATATAAAGAAGAGTAATGCAAGTAAAAAAAGTAATTCTAGAAAAAAAAGAAATATTAAAAAAAATATTGTAGTTAAAAATAATAATATAAATAAGAAAAAAAATGAAACAAAAAAAGAAAATAATTTAAAAAGTAATGATATTAATTTTAAAGAAAAAAATAAAAATATTAATAATAATGTTAAAAGCAAAACAAAAAGAGACATTAAAACAAATAAAAAGAAAAAAGATAGTTTTCTGAAAGTAAATAAACTATTTAAGAAGTTTAATTTTAAAATTATTAGAATATTTGGGATTTTAACTATTTTTTTAATTGGTTTGTTGTTTATTTCCTTTTTAATAAATAAACAGAATAATAAAATAGGTGATTTTAATTATGTTTCTTTTGATAAGTATATGGATTTATATAGTAGTAACAAAGTTGAATTTATTTATTTAATAAAAAATGATTGTGCAAAGTGTGAAATAGCTAATGAAAATTTAATATTACTGCAAAAGGAATATAATTTTAAATTTAATGTTTTAAACATTGATGAAATTGATGATGATTCTTTGGAATTGCTTAAATCAAGTAATTCTTATATAAAGAATGGTATAGATGTTCCTATTTTGTTATCTATTTCAAATGGAAAAGAATTAAAATATGAAAATGCTAATAAAGAATATTCTGTTTTAAAAAAATTTGTTGAATTATCATTTAATCCATCAGACAGTTATTCATTTAATAAAATAAATTTAAATGATTATATGAATTTATTAGAAAAAGATGGAACAAATTTAATATATATTTGTAGACCAAATGAAAAAGAATGCGATAATTTTTCTTTAATTTTAGATGAAGTTTCTAAAAAAAGAAAGATTAATGTTAATTATTTAAATATGGATACAATTGTTACTTCAGAAGAATGGGATTTATTAAATAATTCTAATAAAATATTTAATGATATATGGTTTACACCCGTATTAATGGTTGTAAAAAATGGTAAATTGAAAGATTATAAAATGGAATCTTTAACACAAAATCAATTAACTAGTTTTTTAAAAAAGAATGGATTATAAGGAGGATATAATGAAATCATATGATTATGTTATGAAATTTAAAAATAAATTTAAAGGTACAATTGCTTTTAGAATAAAAAAACACTGTGATGTAATGGATAAACATATTAATCCAGATGAAAAAATATTATATGCTTTTACTGGACAAAAAAATTTAAAATCTATTGCAGTTCCAAATACATTTGTGATTGCATTAACCAATAAAAGGTTATTATTTGCACGAAAAAGATTGCTTTTTGGTTATTTCTTTTATGCTATAACTCCTGATATGTTTAATGATTTAAAAGTTAATGCAGGTATTATTTGGGGAAAAATAATAATTGATACAGTAAAAGAGCTTTGCATTATATCAAATATTTCTAAAGATGC
>CALVIA010000027.1 GCA_944329255.1 uncultured Bacilli bacterium | reverse complement strand
ATCTAGATTTAAGTAGTTTTGATACAAGTAAAGTAACAGATATGAGTTCTATGTTTGGGGGAAGTGCAGCAACAAGTATAAATTTAAGTAGTTTTGATACAAGTAATGTAACGCGGATGGATTGGATGTTTTCTCATAGTGCAGCAACAAGTTTAGATTTAAGTAGTTTTGATACAAGTAACGTAACAAATATGATGTGGATGTTTATTGAAAGCGCAGCAACAAGTATAGATTTAAGTAGTTTTGATACAAGTAATGTAACAAGTATGTTAGCAATGTTTAAAGAAACTAATGTTAAAAATTTAGACTTATCTAGTTTTGATACAAGTAATGTAGGAGATATGGATCAGATGTTTTATCTAAGCAAAGCAACTACTGGCTATGCAAGAACACAAGCTGATGCTGATAAGTTTAATTCGTCTTATTTAAAGCCATTAACTCTTACTTTTGTTGTAAAAGGAAGTTAGGTTAAGATAATACTTTTAATATTATTCTTTTATTTTTTATAAATTATTTTGAATTTAATAAAATATAAATGATGTTAATTGAATTTTTATTATAAAAATAATTAAAATTAGTATATATTTTGTTATGTTATGCATATTATAAAATGTAACACAATTTTGTGTTTATATAGATTAGGAGCTTATAAAGCTCCTTTTTATTTTTATATATTTATGATAAAATTATATTGGTGATTTTATGAATAAAATTTATTTGATATATGGGGATGAGAGATATTTAATTGAAAAAAAAATAAATGAAATTATAAGTGAAAATAGTGATTATGATGTAATAAAATATGATATGACTATTGATAATATTAAGGATGCAATAGAGGATGCTTTAATGGGTTCATTATTTAGTGAAAAAAAAATAATTATATGTGATAATTGTTTGTTTTTAACTACTTTAAAATGTGAAATTGATCATAAAGTTGAGTATTTAAATGATTATATAAAAAAAGATAGTGATAATATTTTAATTTTAGTAGTTAATAATGAATCTTTAGATAAGAGAAAAAAGATAGTTAAAGATTTAGAAAAATTTAATGTATTTAATTTTTCTAAATTAAATAATAATGAATTAGTTAATTTTGTAAAAAATTATTGTCAAGAAAATCATTTTGAAATAAGTAATTCTGCAATTAATTTATTATTAGAAAGAGTTGTTGATAATTTATATATTATTGTTAGTGAGCTTGATAAATTATTTTTGTATTGTGACGGAAAAATTAATTTAGAGGATGTATCTCTTTGTACTAGTAAAATGATTAAATGTAATATTTTTGATTTAATAAATGCAATTGTTTCAAAAAATATTGATTTGTCATTGGAATTATATGATGATTTAGTGATTTTAAATGAAGAAGAAATAAAATTAATTATTACTTTGGCTAATCAGTTTAGGCTTATTTATCAAGTTAAGTGTATGTTTAAAAGTGGATATAGTGAAAAAGATATTGCTAGTGAGTTAGGAGTTCATCCTTATCGTGTGAAATTAGCTAATTCTGTTAATATTGATGAAAGGACTATTTTAAATTATTTAAAAAGATTATCTATTTTAGATGAAAATATTAAAACAGGAAAAATTAATAAAAGGGAAGGATTTATAAATTTTATTTTAAGTATTTAGGTGAGTTATGAAAAAAATTGAATTATTAGCTCCAGCAGGGAATATGGAATGTTTAAAGGCTGCGGTGATGGCTGGTTGTGATGCCGTTTATTTAGGTGGCAGTTCTTTTGGTGCTAGAGCTTTTTCTAAAAATTTTAGTAATAGTGAGATAGTAGATGCAATTATTTATTGTCATTTATACGGAGTAAAGGTATATGTTACTATTAACACATTGGTATATGAAAATGAAGTTGATGATTTTTTAAACTATGTTGATTTTTTGCATAAAAATAATGTTGATGCTGTTTTAATTCAAGATTTTGGTATGTTTGATTTAGTTAGAAAAACTTATCCAAATTTAGAGATTCATTGTTCTACTCAAATGCATATACATAATTTAGATGGAACTTTATTGATGGAAAAGTTGGGTGCTAAAAGAGTAGTTTTAGCAAGGGAAACTTCTATTGATGAGATAAAATTAATTAAAGAAAATTCTTCTATTGAATTAGAAGTTTTTGTTCATGGAGCACTATGTATTAGCTATTCAGGACAATGTCTTATGAGTAGTTTGATTGGTGGTAGAAGTGGAAACAGAGGTACATGTGCTGGAAGCTGTAGATTAAAATATGATGTTGTTGATGAAAATAATAATAAATTAAATAAAGGAGATTATCCTTTGAGTACAAAAGATTTAAATGTTTTAGAAGATATTGGAAAATTAATAGATATAGGTGTTTCTAGTTTAAAAATAGAAGGAAGAATGAAGTCCAAAGAATATGTATATATGGTTGTAAGCATGTATAGAAAAGCTATAGATAGTTATTATAAAAATAAAAAAGTATTTGTGGATGATAGTGATTTACTTAATCTTAAAAAAATTTTTAATAGAGATTATACAAAAGGATTTTTAATGAATGCTGATAATTCATCTATAACTAATGAATTTAGGCCAAATCATATGGGAGTTAAAATTGGAAAAGTAATTGATTATTGTAATGGTTTTTGTAAAATAAAATTATTTGATGATTTATATATTGGAAGTGGTCTTAGAGTAATTGGAAAAAATGATATTGGGATTAATGTTAATAATTTTTATATTAATAATAAATTGGTTAAACATGCAAAAAAAGGAGATATTATTTCCATTGGAGTAAAGGAAAAGGTTTGCAAAAATGCTGATGTTTTAATAACACTGGATAAACATTTGAATGAAATATTAGATAATATTATTGATTCTAATCCTAGAAAGATATTGATTAATGGTTATATTACTGTTAAATTAAATGAAATAAAATTAAAATTAAGTGATGGAATAAATGAAGTTTGTGTTTTTTCAAATAATGTATTTAATGCATTAAATAATCCTATTACTAAAGAAGATATATTTATAAAAATAAATAAATTGAATGATACAATATATAAATTTGATAACTTAAATATAGTTTTAGAAGATAATCTGTTTATTCCATTAAAAGAATTAAATGATTTAAGGAGGAAAGCTATTTTATTATTAAATGAAAAAAGATTATATAAAATTAAATATGAGAAAAAGGAATATAATATTAGCGTTCCAAATTTTAAAAATGAAAAACTTAAAAGTTGTTTTTATATAGATAAATTTGATAGTAAAATGAAATTTGATTGTATTTATTCGTATGAAAAAAATAATATTTTTAAATATAAAAGGGTAGTAAAAAAATATGATAAATGCACTAATCTGGTTATGATTGGAGAAATTGGTGGGTTATATAGATGTAAAAATGTTTATACTGATTTTTCTTTAAATGTTACTAATTCATATACAGTTGCTTTTTTGCATTCTCTTGGTGCAAAAAGAATTACTCTTTCTTATGAACTTAATGATGATCAAATTTATGATATTATTTCTTCGTATCATAAAAGATATAATAAACATCCTAATTTGGAATTAATTGTGTACGGATTTGAAGAAGTTATGGTTTGTAAATTTAGTTTAAATAAGTTATATAATAGTGATAATTTATTTTTAAGAGATAGATTTAATAATTTGTTTAAAATTAGAGAAATTGATGATTTTATGTATATATATAATTATAAGAAAAGGGATAATTTTAGTGAAAAATATTATGACATGGGTATTAACTGTTTAAGATTTAATTTATAGAAGATTAATAGAATTATTAGTCTTTTTTTATTTATCTTTTGCTATTTACTTTTTTATTTATTTTATTATATAATAGTATTGTTATAGTAGGTGATAAGATGAGGAAAGTATATACTAGTGTTGATCTTGGCTCTGATTCTATAAAAATAATGGTTGGAGAATTTTATAATAAGAAACTTAATGTTTTGGCAGTTACACAGGTTAAATCAAGAGGGATAAAAAGAGGTTTAATAGTGGATGCCAATGAGATTGTTAGTTCTTTAAGAGAGGCTATAAGTAATATTGAGAAAAAACTTATGATAACAATTGATAAGGTAATAGCTAGTGTTCCTTCTTATTATTCTACATATGAAATTGTTAATGGTGAAGTTGATATTACTAATTTAGATAGTAAAGTAAATGGTAATGATATTATTAATGTATTAAAAAATGCGATAAAATCTAAAATTAAAAAAGGTAGGGAACTCGTATCTATTATACCTATTTATTTTGTTTTAGATGGAAGAAAAAATATAAAAGATCCTAAAAATTTAATTGGTAAAAAATTGGGAGTTAAGGCTATGATGGTTACTACTCCTTCAAAAAATGTTCAATCTATAATAAGCATTTTTAACAGTATTGGAATTGATGTTGTTGAAGTTAATTTAGGTTCTATTGCTGATTATACTGAATTTAAAAATAATACTTCAAATTCTTCTTTATCTGCTGTAATAAATATTGGATACGATGTAACAACTGTATCTTTATTTAATAAAGGTATTATTATTAATTCTGAAGTAATTCAAATTGGTGGTAAAAATATTGATAATGATATTTCATATGTTTTTAATATTGATATAAAAAATAGTATTAAGCTTAAAGAAAATTTTGCAATAGCTCATAAAAAGTTTTCAAGAGTAAATGATGTGAAAGAATGCTTAACTATAAATAAGGATCTTATAAATATTACTCAATATGATATATCTAAAGTTGTTATGTCAAGATTATCAGAAATATTAAAACTTGCAAAAAAACAAACTTACCTATTAACAAATAGAGAAATTAGTTATATAATAATTACAGGTGGTTCTAGCGAATTACCAGGTATGTCTTATTTAGTTGAAGAAATATTTGGTGAAAATGCTAGAATTGGTAATATTGATACGATTGGAATTAGAAGCAATGTATATTCTACCGTTTCTGGATTAATAAGGTGTTTTGAAAATAAGCTTAATCTAAGAGATAAGGAGTATACAATGATTGATTTTGATAATGAAATGCAAATTAAAAATATAGATTTAAATGATAGTTCGGTACTTAGTAAAGTATTTGGTTATTTTTTTGATAATTAAGGAGGATATAATGTTTGGATTAGAAATGGATCAATTAGCGAAAATAAAAGTAATTGGTGTTGGTGGTGCAGGAAATAATGCAGTAAATAGAATGATTGAGTCAGGAGTAAAGGGTGTTGAGTTTATTGTTGCTAATACTGATTTACAGGTGTTAAATAATTCTAAGGCTCCAATTAAACTACAACTTGGAGAAAAACTTACTGATGGTCTTGGTGCTGGGGCAAAACCAGAAATTGGAAGGGAAGCTGCTCTTGAATCAAAAGATGCAATTAAGGATTTATTGACTGGTGCGGATATGGTTTTTGTTACAGCTGGTATGGGTGGCGGAACTGGTACTGGAGCTGCTCCTGTTATTGCAGAAATTGCCCAAGATTTGGGGGCTTTAGTTGTTGGTATAGTTACTAAACCATTTTCTTTTGAGGGAAAAAAGAGAATGGAGCAAGCTCTTTCAGGACTACAAGAATTAAAAAATCATGTTGATACTTTAATCGTTATTCCAAATGATAGATTAAGGGAAATAATAGATAAATCTACTCCAATGTTAGATGCATTTAGAGAGGTTGATAATGTATTAAGAAGGGGTGTTCAATCAATTTCTGATTTAATTGCTGTTACTGGTCTTGTTAACCTTGATTTTGCTGATGTAAAAGAAGTAATGAGTAATAGTGGAAATGCATTAATTGGAATAGGAATTGGTACAGGTGAAGGAAGGGCTGTTGAAGCAGCTAAACAGGCTGTTTCTAGTCCATTGTTAGAAGCAAGTATAACTGGTGCTACTAGTGCTATTATTAATGTTACTGGTGGAAATAATTTAACATTATTTGAAGTTGAAGATGCTGCTGAGGTTATAAGAGCTGCTGCAAATACTGATATTAATACTATATTTGGTGCAGTTATTAATGAAAATTTAAAAGATGAAGTTATAGTAACTGTTATTGCTACTGGTTTTGATAAAGAAACAGAACCATTATATTATGAAAATAGAATGTCAAAAGATAAATTTATGAATAGTTCAAGAGATGACGAGGATGATGATACATCTATATTAAATATTCCTCCATTTTTAAGAGACAGAAAGTTTTAATTAAAGTGTAATTAATACACTTTTTTTATTTAAAAATTATTGAAATATATAATTTTTTTCTTTATACTTAAATTGGAGGTAATAGATGAAAAAATATCGTTGTATAATATGTGGTTATATTTATGATGAAGAAAAAGAAGGAGTAAAATTCAGTGATTTACCTGATGATTGGAAATGTCCTTTATGTGGTTCTTCAAAAGACTTATTCGAGGAAATAAAAGAAGAAGTTAAAATTAATACTACTGAAATAGAGGATAATAATGAAGAAGATTTAAGATCCTTAACAAATTCAGAAATAGCATATATTTGTTCTAATTTAAAAAAATCATGTGATAAACAGTATTTAGAAGAAGAAAGTAATTTATTTAATGAATTATATATATATTTTAAAAGTAAAATTAATAATGAAGATGGAAATTTAGATGATATTATTTCATTATATAAAGATGATTTAACTATGCTAAATAATGCTATGGATATTTCTTCTAAATATAATGATCGTGGTGCTAAAAGAGTTATTAATTGGGCTTTAAAGAGTACTAATTTAGTTAATAGTATTATTAAAACATATAAAGAAAAAGGTATGTCTTATATAAAAAATAGTAAAATTTGGGTATGTGATATTTGTGGATTTATTTACATTGGAGAAACACCATTAACTATGTGTCCTATTTGTAAGGTGCCAAGTATTAAAATTTTGGAGGTGGAATAATGGGAAAGTCACATGCATATAGAGATTTAAAATTGTGTACTAAAGATTGTCTTTGTTTATTTGTATGTCCAACTGGTGCTACTAATAATGAAACAGGACAAATAGATTTTTCAAAATGTATAGGGTGTGGTGCATGTATGGCTGCCTGTCCTTCTAAGGCTATTAGTATGATCCCTAATATTTTGCCTAAACAACAAGAAAAGGATGATCATGTAATTAGTATTTTATTTAAAATTGCAAATAATAAAATAAAAGAAAATAGTATTTTACAGAAAATGCTTGAAAATGATAATAATAATAAATTAATAAAAGCTTTAATTTATTCTAATCAAGTAATAATTGAAGATTTATTTAGAGAAGCTGGTTATATGATTCCTCAGTCTAAAAAATCTCATGAATTATTAGAATCATTAAAAGATAGTGAAGTAAAAAATATTGTAGATAAATTATTAGAAAAAATACCTTTAAATGAAAACTAAATTGTTAATAAAATATGTAAATTTACATATTTTATTTTTTTATTTTATGATATAATTGATATGGTGATAAGATGAATAGTATATATTCTTATACAAGAGATGATTTTATTAATTATTTTATTAATATTAATGAAAAAAAATTTAAGGCAGATCAATTATTTGATTGGTTATATAAAAAAAGAGTTGTAAATTTTGATTTAATGAATAATTTAAATAAAAATGTTATTTCTAAATTGAAAAATGATTTTATAATAAACAATATTTTAATTTTAAAAAAAGATATTGGTAAGGATGTATGTAAATATTTATTTAAATTACATGATGATGAAAAAATTGAAGCGGTTTTAATGTATCATGATTATGGAATAAGTCTTTGTATTTCTACACAAGTTGGATGTAATATGTCATGTTCTTTTTGTGAAAGTGGAAGACTAAAAAAAAGAAGAAATTTAGAAGTTTGTGAAATGGTTCTTCAAATATTAGAAATAGAAAAAGATATAAAAAATAGAATTAGTCATATAGTTTTAATGGGTATTGGTGAACCTTTTGATAATTATGATAATGTTATTAAATTTATAAATATAATTAATGATAATAAAGGAATTGATATAGGTGCTAGACATATAACTATATCTACTTGTGGTATTATTCCTAAGATTATTGAGTTTTCTAATTTAAAATTACAAGTTAATTTAGCTATTAGTTTACATGCTCCTAATAATGAACTTAGAAATTTAATTATGCCAATTAATAGGGTTTATTCTCTTGATAATCTTATGAATGCTGTAAAAGAATATATTAATAAAACAAATAGAAGAGTTACATTTGAATATATAATGTTAAAAGGTGTAAATGACAATAAAGAATGTGCATTAGAATTATGTAAATTATTGAAAAATATGAATTGCTATGTTAATTTAATACCATATAATGAAACTAATAATATTCAATATAAAAGAAGTGATATGAATATTCTTAATGAATTTTATGATATTTTAAAAAAGAATAATATATGTGTTACAATTAGAAAGGAATTTGGTGGACTGGTTTCTGCTGCGTGTGGGCAGTTAAGAAGCCATGGATAGGAGGAAATTATGAGAACTTTTAGTATTACTGATTCTGGAAAGGTTCGAGATCATAATGAAGATAATTTAATTGTTTTATCAAATAGTAATAATGAATATTTATTGGCTGTTGCTGATGGTATGGGTGGTCATAAAGCTGGAGAAGTAGCATCTTTTATAGCTATTGATTATTTAAAACAAAAATTTTATGAAGTTGATTCTTTTAAAGATAAAGATTATGCAATATCTTGGATAAGAAAAGTTGTTTCAGAAATAAATGAAAAAATATTTAAGTATACATATGAACATGCAGAAAGTAAAGGTATGGGTACTACTCTTGTAATATGTATTTATACTAATAAATATCTATTATTTGGAAATATTGGTGATAGCTCAGGATTTGTATATAAAGATTACAAATTGTTTAAAGTTACAAAAGACCATACACTGGTTAATTTATTAATTACAACAGGGGAATTAAGTGAAGAAGATGCTAAATATCATCCTAAGAAAAATGTTTTAATGAAGGCTTTGGGGGCTGTAAATCCTGCAGAAGTTGATATATTTGATGTAGATACAAATATAGATGGTATTTTACTTTGCTCTGATGGATTAACAAATATGTTAAGTGTTGAACAAATAGAGAATGTATTAAAAATGGATTTATCATTAGAAGATAAGGGAAATAAATTAATTTTAAAGAGTAATAATAGAGGTGGAACTGACAATATATCAGTTATATTGTTAGAGTGTGAAAGTGGTGTTAAGTAATGATAGTAAAAGGACAAAAAATTAATGATCGTTATGAGATAATTCGAGTTATTGGTGAAGGTGGAATGGCAAATGTTTATCTTGCTAATGATTTGATTTTAAATAGAAAAGTTGCAGTTAAAGTTTTAAGAGGAGATCTATCAAATGATGAAAAATTTGTAAGAAGATTTCAAAGAGAAGCATTATCTGCATCATCATTAAATCATCCTAATATTGTTGAAATGTATGATGTTGGTGAGGATGATGGTGATTTTTACATAGTTATGGAATATGTTGAAGGTAAAAATTTAAAACAATTAATAAAAAGAAGAACTAGGTTATCTATTTCAGAAGTTATTGATATAATGAAACAGTTAACAGATGGTATTGCACATGCTCATGACTCTTTTATAATACATAGGGATATTAAACCTCAAAATATTTTAATATTAGATAATGGGCTTGTAAAAATAACTGATTTTGGTATTGCTGTTGCTCTTAATAGTACACAACTTACTCAAACTAATTCAGTAATGGGTTCTGTTCATTATCTTCCGCCAGAACAAGCTGCTGGTAAGGGAGCAACTTTTAAAAGTGATATTTATTCATTAGGAATATTAATGTATGAACTTGTTACTGGAACTCTTCCTTTTAGAGGAGAAAATGCGGTTGAAATTGCTTTAAAACAAATGAAAGAACCAATTCCTTCTGTAAAAGAATTTGATGAATCAATTCCACAAAGTGTAGAAAATATTATTTTGAAATCATGTGCTAAAAATCCTAAAAACAGATATGATTCTGCAAGGGATATGTATTATGATTTGTGTAAATGCTTAGATGAAGAAAATTTAAATGAAGAAAAAATTAAATATCAATATCCTGAATTTGATGAACAAGTAGAAAAATTAAAAAACGAAGAAAAACATGAGAGTGAGGAGTTAGAAATTAAAAAGGTTGATAATAAAAAAGAAAATAATAATAAATTTGCTTGGATTTTAGGAACAATAATTGGAGTAATAGTTATTTTGGGTATATCTTTATTTATATTTTTACCTATTATAACTAAAGTTCCAGATGTAAAAATTCCAGATGTATCCAATAAAAGCGTTGTAGAAGCTGAAAAAATATTAGAAGAAGCTGGGTTTAATGTATCTGTTACAATAAAAGATATTTATAGTGATAAAGTTGAAGAAGGTTTAGTTGTAAAAACAGATCCGGCAGCTAATAGAACAATAAAAAAAGGTAGTACGATAACTATTTATCAATCTAAAGGTAGTGAAAAGATTGTTATAGAAGATTATACTGATAAAAATATATATGAAATAAAAGCAAAATTAGAGTTATTAGGATTATCTGTAACAATAGAATCAAAAGATGTAGAAGATGTTTCTTTATATGAAGATAAAGAAGACGTTATTATAGATCAAAGCCCAAAAGAAGGTGAATTAAATAAAGGCGATCAGGTAATTTTATATTATCCTAATATAGTTGTATATCCTGATTTAACTACGTATACTTTAGAAGAAGTACAGGCTTTTGCTGAAAAATATGAATTAACACTATATATAGAAGAAGTAGAAACTGATTCTGTTAGTGAAGGAACTATTATAAGTCAAAATAGAAGAGTAGATAGTTTGATTGTAAGGGGAGCGGAATTAACAATTAAAATTGCTGTAAAACCTAAGAGTGAAAATGAAACTATACCATCAAATCCTGATATTACTGATGATGTACAGGTAGAGTAATGGAAGGATTAATTGTAAAAAATATAAGTGATTTATTTTATATTGTAAGTGATAATTCTACTTATATTTGTAAAGCAAAAGGTGTTTTTAGAAAAAAAAACATTATTCCAATGGTTGGAGATAAAGTAATATTTGATGAAAAAAAATTAATTATAACTAATATTTTAAATAGAAAAAATAAGTTAATAAGGCCACCTATATGTAATATAGATCAAGCAATTGTTGTTATGAGTGTTGTTAATCCTCTTTTCAGTTCTAATTTAATTGATAAATTTATAAATATAATTGAATTTAATAATATTAAACCAATTATTTGTTTAACAAAATTAGATTTAATTACAAATGAAAGTGATATAAATAAATATATTGATTATTATAAAAATATAGGTTATGAAGTTATAATTAATACTGAAATTAATAAAATTAAATCAATAATTAGTAATAAAATAACTGTTATTACTGGTCAAAGTGGTGTTGGTAAATCTAGTTTGTTAAATAAATTAGATAGTTCTTTACAACTTAAAACTAATGATATTTCGTATGCTTTAAATAGAGGAAAACATACAACAAGACATGTTACATTAATACCTTTATTTAATGGATATGTAGCTGATACACCTGGTTTTAGTTCATTAAGTTTTAATGAAATGAAAAAAGAAGATATAAGAGACAATATGATTGAATTTAATTTATATAAAGATAAATGTAAATATAGAGATTGTATGCATATAAAAGAAGAAGATTGTGAAATAAAAAGATTGGTTGATAAAGGAATTATTTTAAAAAGTAGATATGAAAATTATATTAAATTTGTAAATGAAATTAAGAGTACTTATTGATACTCTTTTTTTTGTATGTTATTATAATATTGGTGATAATATGGTAAAGATAAGTGCATCATTACTCTCTTGTAAAGATAATTTAGAAGATGCTTTGAATGAGTTTAATAATATAAATATAGATTATATACATTTAGATATAATGGATGGTAAATTTGTACCTTATACTTCTTTTAATGATAATGAAATAAATTATATTATTAATAATTCAAAAGTACCTTTAGATGTTCATTTAATGGTTTTAGATGTTGATTATTATATTAATAAATTTGATTTAAGTAATGTACATTATATAACATTTCATTATGAAATTTTAAAAGATATTGGTATTATAAAAAAAATAAAAGCACATAATATAAAATGTGGAATAAGTATTAATCCAGATACTGAAGTAGAAGTTTTGTATGATTTGCTTCCTTTTATTGATATGGTTTTAATAATGAGTGTAAATCCAGGACAAGGAGGACAAAAATTTATTGATAAATCCTTAGAAAAAATAAAAAAATTAAGAGAATTTATTGATAAATCAAAACTAAATGTAATAATTTCTGTTGATGGGGGTATAAATAATAATACTGTTAAATATTGTATTAAAAATGGAGTAGACATGCTTGTCATTGGCAGTGCATTAGTTAATAGTGATGACAAGAATAAATTTATAGAAATGTGTAAAGATATAAATATATAATATTGACACTATTATATT
>CALVIA010000026.1 GCA_944329255.1 uncultured Bacilli bacterium | reverse complement strand
AATAACCCAACACATTTTATTTTGCAATAATGTATGTTGTTATTTATAGACTTTGCGATAGCAATTTGGTACAATATACACAGGGTGAAATAATGAATGCATTAGAAATTAAAAATAAAATTAGTGAATCGAATGAAGTGATATTAACATCTCATATAGATATGGATTTAGATGCATTAGGTTCTATTTTAGGACTTTATTATATTTGTACAAATTTAGGTAAAAAAACTTATATTGTTATAGATGATAAAGAACATACAATAGAAATCAAAAGAGCATTAAATAATTTAAAAAAAGAATTTAATATAACTACAAATTCATATAAAAGTATAGAAAAAATAATTAGTGATAAATCACTATTGATAATAACAGATACTAATAATGAAAAAAGAGTACAAAATAAAAATTTATTAAATATAAAAAATAAAATAGTAATTGATCATCATATTATATCTGAAAATAAAATTAATTCAAAATATGAATATATTGATGAAAATGCATCAAGTGCTATAGAAATGATATTGTATTTAATTGATGAATTAAATATATATATTCCAACATATATAGCGACAATAATGCTTGCAGGAATGTATATAGATACTAACGGTTTTTTAATTAAAACAACAGAAAAAACTCACAAAAGTGCAGCATTATTATATAAATTTAATGTTGATACCATTGAAACTGAACAATTATTAAAACAAAATTTTAATGAATATAAAAGAAGACAAAAATTGGTATTAAAAACAGAATTTATAAATAATTATGCAATTTCATATGATGAAAATATATATATTCCAATAGAACTTGCCAAAGCAAGTGATGTTTTACTTACATTTAATGATATTGAAGCAAGTTTTGTGATAGCAAAAATAGATAAAAATACAATTGGAATAAGCGCAAGGTCAATTGGAAATATAGATGTTGAAAAAATTATGAAACACTTTAATGGTGGAGGGCATAGGACAATTGCTGCAACTCAAATAAAAGATACAGATATAGAAAAAGTAAAAAATGATTTAATTTATTATTTAGGAGGTTTAGAGTGAAAGTTATATTTTTAAAAGATGTAAAAAATCAGGGAAAAAAAGATGAAATAAAAGAAGTAAAAGATGGATATGCAATTAATTATTTGATAAAAAATAAATATGCAGTAGCATATACAAAAACAAGTAATAAAATATTAGAAGAAGAAAAAAACGAAAGAAAAATTATTGAGGAAAATGAAAGAAAAAATGCTAATGAATTAAAATTAAAATTGGAAAAAGAAACTTTAAATTTTAAAGTAAAAACGGGAAAAGATGAAAAGGTTTTTGGTAGTATTTCTACAAAACAAATTAAAGAAGAACTTGATAAAAAAGGATATACAATAGATAAGAAAAAAATACTTTTAAAAGATTCTATTTCCACATTAGGATTTCATGTAGTAAAAATAGAATTATATAAAGAAATATATGCAGAAATAAAAGTACATTTAATAAAGGAATAGAGGTGTTATATGAATCCAAAAATACAACCTCATAATATTGAAGCAGAACAATCTGTTTTGGGAGCTGCATTTATATCTAAAATAGCACTTCAAAAAGTATGTGAAGAACTTCAAACAGATTCATTTTATATTGACTCACATAGTAAAATATATGAAGTATTAAATGATTTATATAAAGAAGGTGTTGCAGTTGATATAACAACCGTAACAGATAAATTAACAACAAAAAAATTACTGAAACAAGTTGGAGATGTAGATTATTTATTAGAAATAGTTAATTCCGTTCCAACTGCTGCAAATGTTGATTATTATATAAATATTGTTAGAGAAAAAAGTATTTTAAGAAATTTAATTAATACTGCAACACAAATTGTTTCTGATGCATATAATGGTGATTTTACTATTAATGAAACTTTAGATGAAGCAGAAAGAAAAATTTTAAATGTTGCAAAAAATAGAAAAACAGGGGAATTTAAACCCATTCAAGAAGCTTTAACAGAAGCCCAAAATAATCTTGAAAAGATAGCAGAATCAAGTGGAGAGATAACTGGAATTCCATCTGGATTTTATGATTTAGATAAAGTAACAACTGGTTTTCATGAAAATGAATTGATAATCTTGGCTGCTCGTCCTGGTATGGGAAAAACAGCAATTGTTTTAAATATTGTAGTAAATGTAGCTTTATCTACAAAAAAGAATGTAGCAGTTTTTAACCTTGAAATGAGTGCTGATCAACTTGCAATGAGAATGATTTCATCAGCAGGACAAATAGATGGGTACAAATTAAGAACGGGAAAGCTTGAACATAATGATTGGAAAAGAGTAAATGAAGCAATTAGTCAATTAGCTGAAACAAATATTAAAATTGATGATACACCTGGAATAAGTATAGGTGAAATTAGAGCAAAATGTAGAAGACTTGCAGCAACAGAAAAAGGGCTTTCCTTAATTGTAATAGATTATTTACAATTAGTATCTACTACATCAAAATACGCTGGAAATAGACAACAAGAAGTAGCAGAAATTTCAAGGGCATTAAAAACTCTTGCACTAGAACTTAAAGTACCTATAATAGCTTGTGCTCAGTTGTCTCGTGCTGTAGAAGGAAGAGAAGATAAAAGACCACTTATGAGTGATTTAAGAGAATCTGGATCAATAGAACAAGATGCTGATATTGTTGCATTTTTATATAGAGACGATTATTATAATAAGGAAGCAAGAATGGATGATAATAATAGTGTTGTAGAATTTATAATTGGAAAAAATAGAAGTGGTCAAACTAAAACAGTTGAATTATTATTCAAGAAAAATACAAGTACATTTATTGGTTATAAGAAAGATGAGTGATAATATTGAAAGTTAAAGTATTAGCAAGTGGATCAAAAGGAAATGTAACATTTATAGAAAAAGATAATACTAGAATTTTAATAGATATTGGGATGAGATGTTGTTATGTAGAGGAAAAATTAAAGGAAATGGATATTGATCCATATTCTATTAATGCAATATTATTAACACATACACATAAAGACCATACTATTGGATTACATACATTTTCAAGAAAGTATAATACATTAACATATATAACAAAAGGAATGGAAAAAGATGTTGATGTAAAAAATGTAAAATATATTACTAAAGAAATGACAATTAAAGATATCGATGTAAAAGTAATAAGAACATCACATGACATTGAGTCATATGGCTATATTATAGATGATGAAGTAGTTTATATAACTGATACAGGATATATTAACAGTAAATATTTTGATATGTTAAAAAATAAAAAAATATATATAATGGAAAGTAATCATGATATAGAAATGCTAGAAGAAGGACCTTATCCATATCATCTTAAACAAAGAATATGGAGTTCAAAAGGACATTTATCAAATAAAGCTAGTGCAGACTATTTATCTAACCTAGTAGGAGATAATACAAAATATGTAGTATTAGCACATTTAAGTGAAACAAATAATTTAGAAGAATTAGCATTAAATGAATTTAAATCTAAAAAAAATAATTTAATTGTGGAAAATGTTATAGTAGCAAAACCTAAAGAACCAACTGAATTAATAGAAGTATGATTACAATTATTACAGTAGGAAAAATCAAGGAAAAATATTTAATTGAAGGAATTAATGAATATTTAAAAAGAATATCTAAATATACAAAAATTAAAATAATTGAATTAGAAGATGAATCATTTGATATTAATAAAACATTAAAGGCTGAGGCAGATAAGATGATAAAACATATAAATAAAAAATCTTATATAATTGCTTTAGATATAAATGGTAATCAGATGAATTCAATTGATTTTTCCAACTTAATCAACAATAAGATAAATTTATATAGTGAAATAACATTTATAATAGGTGGTTCCTATGGAATAGATGAATCAATAAAAAAAATAAGTAATGAAAATTTATCTTTTTCAAAGATGACATTTCCACACCAACTATTTAGATTGATTTTTTTAGAACAATTATATAGAAGTTTTAAAATAATTAATAATGAAACATATCATAAATAAGATTTGGTTTAATTCAAATCTTTTTTTCATATTATAAAATAGGTGATTAAATGAATACCTTTATAATATTATTATTTATTACATCAGGAATTTATTTTACTTTAAAATTAAAATTTAAAAATTTTAACCTAATATTAACATTAAAAGCACTAATAAAAAAAAATGATGATATAGGCATAACACCATTTGAATCACTATGTATATCTTTAGCAGGAAGAATAGGAGTAGGCTCTCTATCAGGAGTTGCAATATCTATATTACAAGGAGGAATTGGTAGTATTTTTTGGATGTGGATAACAACTATTATATGTTCTTCAAATACTATGTTAGAATCCATGATTTCTGTAAAATATAGAAAAAAAATAAATAAAAATACATATGAAGGAGGACCATTTTATTATATAGATTTAGCACTAAAAAATAAAAAATTTGCACTAATTTATGCTATTTTGTTTGTACTAATATATTTAGGGGCATTTCTCCCAATTCAAACAAATACAATAAGTAAAATACTATTTGAAGTAATGCATATAAATAAATATATAATTGCAGGTATTATTACATTAATTACATCATTAATAATATATAAAAATATAAAACAAATAGCAGAAATATTATCAAAAATTATTCCATTTATAGCAATAACATACATAATTACATGTTTAATAATTATATTAAAAAATGTTACAGTAATTGATAACATACTAATAAATATAATTAAAGAAGCATTTAATAAAAATAGTATAATAACAGGTTTTACAATAGGAACATTAAAATCAATCTTCTCGACCGAAGCGGGTTTAGGAACAGGATCTATTGCATCATCATCATCATCAAATACAAATGAATTAGAACAAGGATTAGTACAAGTATTTGGAATATTTTTTGATACATTTATAGTAAGTACTTTGACAGCTTTTATAATATTATTATCACCTTTTTCAAAGGTTAATTTATTAGATATAAATGGAATAGAAATAACACAAATGGCATTTATTTATCAAATGGGTAAAATAGGTGGCTTAATATTAATAATATCTATCATTGTTTTTGCATTTTCCACAATAATAAGTAGTTACTATTATATAGAAGTAGCATTAAAATATATATTTAAATATAATTTTAAAAAAATATATAATATTTCTATACTTATAATTATATTTTTGTCAACTATAATATCACCAAATATAATATGGGATTTAATAGATAAAGGAATAATTATTTTAGCTATTATTAATACAATTGCATTATTTTTGATTATAAATAAAAAAAATGATAAAATAAAATAGGAAGTGATATTATGATAGGAAATAGTTGGGATGAAATATTAAAAGAAGAATTTAAAAAAGATTACTTTGTTAATATAAAAAAACAATTAGAAAAAACGAATAAAATAATATATCCTAAAAAAGAAAATATATTTAGAGCATTAAAACTAACGGATTACAATGATGTTAAAGTTGTAATATTAGGACAAGATCCATATCATGGAGAAAATGAAGCAAATGGATTATGTTTTTCTGTAAATAAAGATGTAAAAATTCCACCATCATTAAGAAATATATTCAAAGAATTAAAAGAAGATTTAAATATAGAAAGAGATAATACAGACTTATCTGATTGGGCTTTGCAAGGAATATTATTATTAAATACTATATTAACTGTAGAAAAAGACAAACCATTTTCACATAAAAATCTAGGATGGAATTATTTTACTGATAATATTATAAATAAAATCAATCAAAAAAAAGAAAGCGTAATATTTGTATTATGGGGAAATGCAGCAAGAGAAAAGAAAAAACTTATAACTAATAAAAATCATATTATAATTGAAAGCGCACACCCATCTCCGTTATCATATACAAGAGGATTTAAAAATTCAAAACCATTTTCAAAAATAAATAAAATATTAAAAGAACAAAATAAAAAAGAAATAAAATGGTAACAACTATTTAATTGTTTTTTTGTTGCCTAATATTTTATTTCTTTGTAAATTTATATCATTTTGAACAATTTGTTTATTACTACTATCAATAAATTTTTTATAAAATATTTTATACATTTTTAAATTAATGATATCTTCTCTTTTATAACCAATTAAGTTTAAAAAAACATCAGTATTTTCATTATATTTTGATAAACCAAGTTCTTGTAATAAAATATGTTTAACAATAATTTCAGTAAATTTCTCCAAATACGTTTTGTTTTTAATATTACCATTATTTAAAAAATATTTATAAACAAATCCTTCAAATACACATATATCTTCACATGATACATAAGATACACTTTTCATCTTAAAATAATTTTTATATTCAATATCATCTTTAGATAAAGATACATAAAAATAATCTCTAAGTGAATCATCTCTACAAGGATGTGAAGTTACTCTAAAACCATAAAAACATGTGTATTCATCATTTTTTGCACAAAAAATCAAAGGATGTTTTGCTGAATCAATACTTCCATCTCTATCATATAATATAGTATTTTCTTTGGGATACATAAGACTAGTTAATGAAGTATAATCTGGAATATTTAATAACTCAAAATTTTCTTCCATTAGTAAACCTCTATATGATTATCATCTTTATAAACTTCAAATAAAATTTGATCATCAGTTAAATAATTTTTTAAAAGATTTAAATCATTTTCTTTTAAATTGCAATTACTAAAAAAAACTTTATTACCTAGCTTATATATATATTTATTAAAATCATAATCTTTATACTCATACATAATTCTTAAAACTGTATCACTAAAATTATCAATTAAAAATGAATCATCAACTAAACCACCATGATTTATCAAATTTCTATATATAAAAGTATTTTTTAAGTCATCAATATCTAAATAACCATATTTATAATTTATAACTTTTAAATAATCTAATATATCATCCTTTGCAAATAAATTTCCAGATTTAAAAGATATTTTGTTATTTAATATATATATTTCATCATCATTTTTAATTTTGTTTACTTTTTCAAAAACTAATGTATAAAGAATAAGAATATTTAGAGTTTCATAATTATTTTTTATATATGCATTATTACTTAAAAACCATTCTTTGATATATTCAATGTTCATAACTATCCTCCATATATAATTTAACACTAAATTTATTTAATTTCAATTAAATAATGAATATTATGTTATAATATTTAAAGGTGATAAAATGATTAATTTTGAAGGATTATTTTTTACAAAAGAATCTTATGCTTTTTTAAAAAGTCTAGAAAAACAAAAATTACCAATTTCAAGCGATATTTATCATTGCACATTTAAATTATTTCCAGATAAAAATGAAGTTTTTTCAAATTTAATAGGAAAAGAATTTGAAGTAGAAATTATTGGATATGCATCAGATGAAATGAATAGTGGGTTTTTAATAAACATTCCTGACGAATTAAAAGAGTATTATTTAAACTATGATGAAAACATGAAATTAATTACACCACATATAACTACATCTATAAACTATGGAGCAAAAAATAGAAATACACAAAATTTAAAATTTGAAAAATTTAATAAAAGTTATAAAGTAAAAGGAATATTCGGTATGAACGTAAGAAAAAACAATAAAAATGTTATTATTATTGATTCAAAATACATTGAGTATAAAAATTACAAAAAATATAATAATTAATTGAATCTTGTATATTACCATCTTGTATATTACTTCAAGTTTTTTGATATATTTTAAAAAAAATATTGAAATAAAATAGCGATGATGATATAATAACCTTGTTATTTTTTATGGCGTCATTGGTGAAGTGGTTAACACGCCAGATTGTGGCTCTGGTATGCATCGGTTCGATTCCGATATGGCGCCCCATTAAAAAAATGAAATCGATTTTATCGATTTTTTTTCTATAAAAAAAGGTGATTAGTATGAGAACAATCTTAGTAACTGGATCTGCAAAAGGATTAGGAAAAGAATTAATTTTGAAATTTGCTAAAGAAGGATATAATTTAATTATTAATTATAAAAATAGTAAAAAAGAAGCATATGAATTAAAAAAATATATTTTAGAAAAATATAAAACTAATGTACTTATTATAAAATGTGATATAACTAAAGAAAAAGAAGTAAAAAACATGATAGATAAATCAGTAAATACTTTTAAAAATATAGATATATTAATTAATAATGCATCATTATCATTGGATGATTTTATAGAAAATAAAAATATTGAAGATTTTAAAAAAGTTTTAAATGTAAATATTATTGGGACGTTTTTAGTTACAAGAGAAGTAATAAAAAAATGTAATGTAAAAAATATAATAAATATATCTTCAACTGATTCAATAGACACATATAATGATATAAGCCTAGACTATTGTATTTCTAAAGCAGGAATTAATATGATGACAAAAATATTTAGGAAAAAATATAAAAATATAGATATATGTGCAGTAGCACCAAATTGGATGAACACTGAATCTATAAGGAACATGAATCAAGAATATTTAAAAGAAGAAATGAAAAGAATTGGCCAAAAAAAATTAATTGAACCATTTTATGTTGCAAACCTAATATATGATATTATTTCTACTAAAAAATATAAAGATTGTGATATAATAAAAATTGAAGAAGGAGTATAAAATGTTAGATAAATTATATTTAAACAAGGAACTTATAAGTTTATCAAAAAAAACAGAAGAAAAAATTAAACCATATATAAATAAAATAGATGATATTGTTGAATTTAATAGTTTTAAAGTATTAAAAGCTTTTATTGATAATGAGATATGTGAAAGTGATTTTTCATATACAACCGGTTATGGATATAATGATATAGGAAGAGATAAAATTGAGAAAGTATATTCTCAAATTTTTAAATCTGAGGATGCACTTGTAAGAAGCCAAATTATATCGGGAACACATGCAATTACAATTGCTTTATTTGCATTATTAAGACCCAATGATATACTATTAAGTATTACTGGTAAACCATATGATACCTTAGATGAAGTTATAGGAATTAAGGAAAATGGAAGTTCTTTAAAAAGTTATAATATAAATTATGAACAAATAGATTTAATAGATAATGATTTTAATTATAAAGAAATAGAAAAAAAATTAAAAAGTAATTTTATAAAATTAATTGAAATTCAAAGAAGTAAAGGCTATTCAACAAGGAAAAGTATAAGCATTGAAAAAACAGAAAAAGTTATTAAATTTATAAAAAAAATATCTCCTAATACAATTATTATGATTGATAATTGTTATTGTGAATTTGTAACCAAAAAAGAGCCAATTGAAATAGGAGCTGATTTAGTAGTAGGTTCTTTAATAAAGAACTTAGGAGCTGGTATGGTAAAAAATGGTGGTTATATATGTGGCGAATCAAATTTAATAAAACTTTGTGCTGAAAGATTAAATGTTCCAGGAGAAGCAAAAGAAGTTGGACCATCACTAGATGCTAATAGATCATTGTTAATGGGAATTTTTATGGCTCCTAAAATAGTTGGAGAAGCTTTAAAAACATCTATTTTTACATCACAAATATTAGAAGATTTAAAATATGATGTTGAACCTAAAGCAAATGAGGATAGAGTAGATATAGTACAAAATATAATATTTAATAATGAACATACAATGATTAAATATTGTGAAGGAATTCAACAAGCATCTCCAATAGATTCAAATGTAATTCCTATACCTTCACCAATGCCTGGATATAAAGATAAAGTTATAATGGCTGCTGGAACATTTACACAAGGTTCTTCAATAGAATTGTCTTGTGATGGTCCATTAAGAAGCCCATATATAGCATATCAACAAGGTGCATTGACATATTATTATGGAAAAATAGCAGTTTTAAATGCTATATCAAAAATAAATAAAATGTAAAAGGAGGAAATATGGCAAAGAAAAAAATATTTTTAAGTTACCATTATGAAAAAGATGGAAGAAGAATTGATGAAATAAGAAGCATGGGATTGATTAATGATATTAAACCGGCATCAAATGAAGAATGGAAATCTATTTGTGATAAAGGTGATGAAGCAATAAAAAAATGGATAGACGATAGATTAAATATTGCTGATTGTTTAATTGTATTTATTGGGGAAGAAACAGCAAATCGTAAGTGGATTAGATATGAAATAGAAAAAGCATGGAATGATGGTAAGGGATTATTAGGAATATATATACATAATTTAGATGATCCAGTAACTGGTAAATGTAAAAAAGGAATAAACCCATTTTTAAATTTTAAAATGAATAGAGATGATAAATCTCTAAGAAGTGTAATAAAATGTTATGATCCTGAACCAAAGGATGCATACAATTGTGTATTTGAAAACATAGAATTATGGATAGATGATGCTAGAAGTATTAGAGATTTTTATTAAAAAACAACATTTTTAAGAAATGTTGTTTTTTAAATAATAATAGTAATTTTTTTCTAAAATTAATTTAGACATTAAAAATTTGTTATATACCTCATTGTTTATATTTTCAACATAAGAACTTGGGACATCTTTTTTAAATGAAGTAAATTTATCTAATACAGAATCGTATTTACCATAACTACTCATCCAACTTCTATCACTATATATTACTAACCCTTCTTTATTAGAAAAAATATCATTTCCCATCAGCAATCTTGAATCATAATTTATATTAAATAGATTCAAAATTGTAGGTAAAATATCTAAACTACTCGAATATTTAGTAATAGTAATGTTTTCTTTCATTCCACTGTTCCATATTAATAATGAATTTCTATGAATATCAAATTTTTCATCTTTTATATAATCCACATAATTCATTATTTCAGAATTTTTAAGACCATATGGATAATGATCAGAACTTATTACTATGACAGTATCATCTAATTTGTTTGCCTCTTTTAATTTATTTATTAATAACTCAACGGCATTATTTAATTCAATTTGAGTTGCTAAGTAACATTTTATAGCAAATTCAAAAGGCAAATCTTTAATTTTATTCCAATTTTTCATAACCATAGTATTTCCATAATAATTATATTGAAGATGACCACTTATAGTAACATAATATGTCATAAATTTTTCATCATTTATAAATTCATCAACAGTTTTTTCAATCATTTCAACATCACTTTGAGGCCATATACCACAATTTATGTCAAGTCCATCATAACATGCTTTAAAATCGTAACCCATATTTGGTAAAGATACATTTCTATTGTAAAAAGTATATACTCCATTGTGATATGCTCTTGTATTATAATTTAATGTTTTAAAAATATTTCCATAAACAAATGGTAAGTAATTATTACTTGATTCAGGCATACTCCAAGTGCCTTCTTTAGGTAATAAAGATGTTAATGAAATATACTCCCCATCTGAAGTACTTACATAAAATAAAGGACTATAGAAATTATCAAATTGAAATCCTTTCTCATACATTTCATATAAAGTAGGTGTTAAATCTTTATTGATAGACATTGGTGAAAATGCTTCAGCCAAAATTACAATTAAATTTTTTCCTTCAAACATTCCTGTATACTTATTTTTTTCTGTTGGTGTGATGCTTTTAAAATAATTATTCATACTTATAATTGTTTCATCATTTTGATTTTCATTTAATTTTTCAAAGTCAATATTAAGCATATTATATTCTATTTGTTTTTCTACTTCATTACCAGAATCGCTTTCATTATTTATATTATTTAAAATAATTTCTTCTTTAAATCCAAAAAGAGATCTATTTAAATCAAGAGACATTTCGGTTAATACTCCAAAGTCTTTTACTGTTAGTTTTGGAACATGAGTTGAAAAATATAAATTATAAGATGAATAAGTTTTATTTTTATCTGTAAAATTTATGATTATCAAAAAAATGCTATAAATAAAAATACTAAGTATTATAGAAATTATTATATATTTATAATTTTTTTTATTATAATTGATTTTTTTTATAAATAAAATATAAATAATTAAAGGAATAAACAATATTATAATTTTAAATATATTATTAATAATAACTTCTATTATAGATCCAAAAAAACCAAATACTTGTCCTCCATGAAATAATGAATAAATAGAAAAAATATTATCATAATATAGATAGTATATAAATTGTGATAATATAAGCAAAAATATAAATATAATCATTATTATACTTATTATTTTATTAACCATATTTGAAAAAATTGATTCAAATATAGTTATAATAAGAGATATTATTAATGATAATAATAATATATAAATAGATGAAATAGAAAAAATGTTTTTAAATACTAAAAAATTAAATAATAACTCGAATAATGAGATAGTAAAAAAATTTAATATTAATAAGTTATATTTTTTCATAACATCACCTATCTAAATATTATCAAAATATATATAATAAAACAATAATAACAATAAAATAAAAAAATAAAAAAATAAAAAAATATTAGCACTTGCTATTGACAAGTGCTAATAAAAGAGTATAATTATAAATGAAAGGAAGTGAAAATATGAATATGGATCCAAGAAGTTTATCATTATTTGATGCTTTTGATATGTTAGATGAAATAGATTCTAAAACAGAAGAAATAAAAAGTGATATATATAAACAAGATGGAATTTATCATATTGAAATG
>CALVIA010000025.1 GCA_944329255.1 uncultured Bacilli bacterium | reverse complement strand
ATGTTTTGTTTAAGTGCATACCATCACCAATATAATTATACTACACATTTATTTTAAATACTATAAAAAAAATATTATAAGTGTCGATGTTTGTAATCATTTAACGAATTTAATGAATATTAAATAAATAAGTGATAAAATATTTTTGGGTGATATTTTATGGATTATTTAGAAATTTCTAATATTTTAAATAGTTTTAAAGATGAAATAACAGATGTAAAATTAAAGCTTAATTTAATAAAATATAATTAGTTTTCATATATTATAATGGTGATTTAATGTTATTTTTATTTAGAATTGAATTATGCTATTTATTTATAATTTTATTAATTGTTAAATATTTAATAAATAAAATGGATAAATTAAATAATAAAATCAAATTTTTAAGTTTATTAATTTTTAGTTTGATTTTTAATATTATTTTTTATGAAATAAGTTTAAATTCCATTATTGAAGGTATTTTGGCTGTAATGATTTCAAATTATATTTATGATTTATATTTGCTTTTTAAGTAAGAGTGTTTATATTGACAAAACACTCTTTTTTGTGAGAAAATACTATTGAGGTGAGTTGGTTATGTTGTTTGAAGAAATTTCATTAACACCACAGGATATATTGGATAAGGATTTTAAAATTGATACTAGGGGATTTAGACCTCAAGAGGTTGATAAGTTTTTGGATATAATTATTGGTGATTATACAAAATTTATTTCAATTGTAAAAAGACTTGAAAAAGAAAAAAAAGAACTTATTGAGGAAAATTTGAGGTTGAAAAAAGAGCTTAGAGAAAATAGTGATAAGATAGAATTACTTAAAGAAGCATCTACAAAGGAAATGACTAATGTAGATATGTTGAGAAGAATTTCTATGTTAGAAAAAATTGTATATGGGGATAAAAATAATTTTTAATAGTATCTTGGCAAACGCTGCATAGATAGTTATGTAGAGGAAAGTCCATGCTCACACTAGCCCTTTGGGTTAGTAGTGTTCGTGTATAGGGAAAAAATAACCTATAGTAGTTTATACTAACGGCGTCGAGGTAATCTAAGTCTTTGATATGATTATAGTAGATGTAAAGTGCCAAAGTGACGAATAATCAGAAATGAGGAAGTGGAACGTGGTAAACCCCGCGAGTGAGAAACCCAAATAATGGTAGGGGAGCTTCTGACTGGGTAACTGGAAAGAGGATGCATTTTGCATAGATAAATGTTTGCCGCTCACAAGTTGAGTACAGAACATGGCTTATAAGATATTATTTATTAATTAAAGAAAGGATGAAATAGATGGAAGTTATAGGAGAGAGACTCAAAACTTCAAGAGAAGAAAAAAGTTTGTCTCTAGAAGAAGTATCAGAAGATTTAAAAATAAGTGTTAATGACCTAATTAATATAGAGGCTGGTAATAGAGGAGCTTTTTCTGATATATTTTTACTTAAAAAAAATATATATGATTATGCTAAATATTTAGGACTTGATTATGATAAATTTATAGAAGACTTTAATGAATATGTTTTTGAAAGTACTTCTAGAATTCCTGTAGATGTTATAGAAAGAATAAGTAAACAAAAAGAAAAAGAAGAAGCAAATAGAGAAGCAATTTCACCATATACTATAGATAATAGTAGTAAAAAAAATAAAAAAATTGTATTGTTTGCAATTATTGCACTATTAGTCATTATTAGTATTATCTCAATAGTAATAATATATAAAAATAATAATGAGGAAGTAAACAGCATGGCACTTGCTAAAATGCTATAATGGAGGATTTATGAATTTACCAACAAAATTAACAATGACAAGAATAATTTTTACTTTATTTATAATTGTATTATTTTTATTTCCTTTTCATTTAGTTAATATTGAATTTCCTGTTTGGGCATTAAATATAGGGAATGAAGTTATTGAAATAGAAAGTGTATATATAATATCTGGTATATTATTTGTAATAGCATCTCTTACAGATTTTTTAGATGGTTATTTAGCAAGAAAAAATAATCAAGTTACTGACTTTGGAAAATTTTTAGATGCAATTGCAGATAAAGTATTAGTTAATTCAACTTTAATAATATTTGCATGTAATGGAGTTATAAGTCCAGTTATACCTGTTGTAATAATATTTAGAGATACAATTGTTGATTCAATTAGAATGATTGCATCAAATAAAGGTGTTGTAATAGCAGCTGGATCTGCTGGTAAAGCGAAGACTATGTGTATGATGATTGGTCTTACATTAGTATATTTTTATAATCTACCATTTGAAATATGGAATTTAGATGTTGCTAGATTTTTATTAATAATTGCAACTGTATTATCAATTTATTCTGGATTAGAATATTATTATAAAAATAAAAAAGTTATTTTTGATTAATTTTGTAAAATAAAATGACTAAATATTTAGTACATTTTATTTTTTTTGAAAAAAAATAAATATAACGAACAAATGTTTGAAAAACTATTGATTTTATTTTAATATTATAGTAAAATAAAAATGTCATAAAAATAGGAGGAAGAAATGGCAAAAGAATTAGATAAAGATAAAATGTTAGATCAAGTACTTGCTGATATTGAAAAACAATTTGGTAAGGGAGCAATTATGAGATTAGGAAGTAATGATTCTATGGAAATAGATGTTTGTTCTACTGGCTCATTATCTCTTGATATTGCTTTAGGGGTTGGTGGATATCCTAAAGGTAGAATTATTGAAATATATGGTCCTGAGTCTAGTGGTAAGACTACTTTTGCATTACATGCAATAGCTGAGGTTCAAAAAAAAGGAGGAAGAGCTGCTTTTATAGATGCTGAACATGCTCTTGATCCTATATATGCAAAAAAATTAGGTGTAAATATTGAAAACTTATTATTATCACAACCTGATACTGGAGAGCAAGCATTAGAAATATGTGATGCACTTGTTAGAAGTCATGCTATTAGTATAATAGTAATAGATTCTGTTGCTGCTTTAGTTCCACAAGCAGAAATAGAAGGAGAAATGGGAGATTCCCATGTGGGATTACAAGCAAGACTTATGAGTCAAGCTTTAAGAAAATTATCTGGTACAATAAATAAAACAAATACTATTGTAATATTTATTAATCAGTTAAGAGAAAAAGTTGGAGTTATGTTTGGAAATCCAGAAACAACTCCTGGTGGTAGGGCATTAAAATTTTATTCAAGTATTAGATTAGATGTAAGAAAAGCTGAACAAATTAAACAAGGGGATTCTGTTGTTGGAAATAGAACTGTTGTTAAGGTTGTAAAGAATAAAGTTGCTCCTCCTTTTAGAAGTGCTAATGTTGATATTATGTATGGAGAAGGAATAAGCAAAGAAGGAGAAATTATTGATTTAGCTAGTGATGTTGGGATAATTGAAAAAAGTGGTGCTTGGTATTCTTATAATGGTGATAAAATTGGGCAAGGAAAAGAAAATGTTAAATTAATGTTAAAAGAAAATGTAAAGATGAAAAATGAAATTGAAACTAAGTTAAGAGAACATTATAATATTTTAAAGAAAGATAATTCAAGTGATAGTGACAAAAATGTTAAATAAGTAATTTATTAGTAATAAAATAAATTACTTTTTTTCTTGACTTTGTTATAAATCAAATTTAAAATATAAATATATAGTTATATGCTATTAAAAGGAGGAAATATGGAAATTATAACAATTTCCATTTTGACCTCTGTAATTGGATTAGGAGTGGGTGCAGCTTCTATTGTAATTTATTACAATAAAAAAGCAGATAGTGCTTTGAAAAAAGCTGATGAAATTATAGAAAAAGCAAAAAAAGATGCTGAAAAAGTAAAAAGGGATTCAATTTTAGAATTAAAAGAGGAAAGTCATAAGTTAAAACTTGAAACTGATAAGGAAATAAAGGAAAAAAAACAAGAAATAAAAGATTTAGAAGATAGATTATTTCAAAGAGAAAAAAATCTTGATAAAAGAGATGAAATCCTACAAAATAGGGATAAGATGCTAGAAGATAGAGATAATGCCCTAATTTTAAAACAAAAAGAAATCCAAAAAGCAGAAGAAGAAATGGAAAATTTAAAGAAAAAAGAAATGGAAATGCTTGAAAGTATTTCTGGATTTACTAAAGAAAAAGCACGTGAAATGATTATGAGTCGTGTGGAAAGTGCTTTAGAAGTAGAAATTACTTCTATGGTTAAAGAAAGAGAAATGGAAGCAAAGTTAGAAATTGATAAGAAAGCAAAGGATATGCTTGTTTCATCAATGCAGAAATATGCTTCTGATGTTACAAATGAGAAAACTGTATCTGTTGTTAATTTGCCAAATGATGATATGAAGGGTAGAATTATAGGTAGAGAAGGAAGAAATATTAGAACTATTGAAGCTGTAACTGGTGTTGATTTAATTATTGATGATACTCCTGAAGCAATTGTATTATCTAGTTTTGACCCATTAAGAAGAGAGATTGCAAAAGAAACAATAGAAACATTGATCAAAGATGGAAGAATACATCCTGGTAGAATTGAAGAATTATATGATAAAGTATGCAAAGATTTTAATATCAAAATATTAGAATATGGTAATCAGGCGGCATTTGAACTAGGGTTATCTAAATTAGACCCAGAGTTAGTTGAAATATTGGGAAAACTATATTTTAGGACAAGTTATGGTCAAAATGCATTGCAACATTCTAAGGAAGTAGCTCATTTATCTGGTATAATTGCAGCAGAATTAGGAGAAAATGTAGCTATTGCTAAAAGAGCTGGTTTACTTCATGATATAGGAAAAGCTGTTGATTTTGAAGTTGAAGGAAGTCATGTTGAGGTAGGTGTTGAATTAGCAACAAAATATAATGAAGATAAAATCGTTATAAATGCTATTGCATCTCATCATGGTGATACTGAAGCTAATTCAATTATATCTGTAATAGTTTCTATTGCTGATGCTTTATCTGCGTCTAGACCTGGTGCAAGAAATGATTCTTTGGAAAATTATATAAAAAGATTACAACAACTTGAAGAAATTGCAAATGGTTTTGATGGTGTTGAAAAATCTTATGCTATTCAAGCGGGAAGAGAACTTAGAGTATTAGTCAAACCTGATAAAATAGATGATTTAAAAAGTTTTAAAGTTGCAAGAGATATAAAAAATAAAATAGAAGAAGAAATGCAATATCCAGGTACTGTTAAAATAACAGTTATTAGAGAGTTAAGAGCTGTAGAAGAAGCTAAATAAGAGAAGTAATTCTCTTTTTTTATTGTTAAAATTTTATTAAATATTTAATATTATATTTTCTATTTTGTTTTTTATAATATTTTTAATTGTTTTTAAAATATTATTTTTTATAGTGCTATAAATGAAAAATTTAAAAAATAATACATAATATTTAATATAAATTTAAAATGCTTAAGAGGTGAGTATGTTAGATTATATTAATTATTACTATGGTATTTATCCTCCTACTATTAATGAAGTTTTAAATGGATATTCTTTTTATGTTGATAGTGAAAAATATTATTTTATAATCTATAATAGAGAATTGGATGAATTAGATGAACTAGTTAAATTAAATAAATTTATGATTGAAAATGGATCTTTGGTTCATGAAATTATATCAAATAGATTTAATGAAATGATATGTAATTTTAATAATAACAATTATATATTAATGAGAGTTTATGTTAATGAAAATAAAATTGTTTCTATTGATGATATTTGTTATTTTATTAATAATCATTTTTTAAATGAAAATTATAAAAAGATATTAAGAACTAATTGGGCTTTGTTATGGGAGAATAAAGTGGATTATTTAGAATATCAAATGGGGCATTTAATAAAGAAATATCCATTTTTATATAATACAATAGATTATTATTTGGGTTTAAGTGAAAATGCTATTACTTATTATAAAAATCTTTCATATTTTAATAATAATATAATTCCAATAGGAATTTTACATAAAAGAATTAAATTAAATTCTACTTTATTTGATTTATATAATCCACTTAATTTAATTATTGATTTTAAAGTAAGGGACTTTGCTGAATATATTAAAGATTGTTTAATAAATGATGGGGATTATAAAAGCGTTATAGATAAAATTTTTAAAAATTATTTTTTTGATAAATTAAATTTATCATTATTTTTATCAAGACTTTTATTTCCATCTTATTTTTTTGATAATTTTGATAATATAATTAGAGATGATTTAAATGAAAATATTATTATTAAAATAACAAAAAAATCTTCTAAGATAGAAGATTTAATAAAAGATTTAATAAAAAGTTGTAATTTACCTAGTATTAGTTGGCTTACAGATATTAGATAACATTTATAACTTCTTTTATTTTTGGGATTTCAAAAGTTAACGTATATTTAATCATTTCATCAATTGTAGCATCTGCCATTGGGCAATCTTGACAACTTCCTAATAGTTTTATATATACTATGTTATTTTCATATTTTATAAATTGTACATCACCACCATCATTATTTAATAGTGGTCTTATTTTGTCTAATATTTCAATTATTTTGTTTGTAATTTCTTTTTCGCTCATAAATTTCACCTTTTTAATTATACATTTATTCTTTAAATAAGTAAATAATTAGAATTTATAATTTTAATGTTAAATAAAAAATCTTTTTTTACAAATATTAATTTTAATGTTATAATTATTTTGAGGTGAGTATTATAATGACTCAATATAAATCTGGTAAAATTGTTAAAGGTGTTATTACTGGTGTTGAAAATTATGGTATTTTTATAAGCCTTGATAATTTTTATAGTGGCCTTATACATATTTCTGAAATATCTAATAATTTTGTTAGAAATACGAATGATTTTGGTCAGGTAGGGGAAACTATATATGTAAAAATTATTGATGTTGATGAGGAGACTAATCATGTAAAATTATCTATTAAGGATATCGACTATAGGATAGAAAATGGAAATAAAAAATTTAAAATAAAGGAGACTGGTACAGGGTTTAAACCTTTAAATGATAATTTAACTTTTTGGATTGAAAAAAAAATTAATGAAATGGAAAGTTAGGTTGTGAAAAATTAGTAAAAATGTCATGTTCTAAAAAAACGAATAATTAGTGAAAATGTCAGTAAATTTATATGTTAAAAAAATGTTAATAATTAGTGAAAATGTCAGTAATTTGTTAAAATACCTTCTTGTATTTAAAGGAGGTATTTTAATGTTAAACGAATACGAAAAAAATAGATATAACGTTATTTCAGACTTAGTATCAAAAAAAATCACAATAAGGGAAGCAGTACAATTATTAAATATAACAGAAAGACAAGTATATAGGTTAAAGAAAATTTTTAAGGAACAAGGCGAAAAAGGATTTATCCATGGAAACTGTGGTAAAGAAAATCCCAATAAAAAAGATGAAAGATTAATAGAAGAACTTGAACATTTATACTTAATAGACCATTATGATTTTAATTTTGCACATTTTTATGAAGACCATATTTTTGGTAATTATGATATATCATATGATACTATGTTAAAAGCATTTACTAGAGATGATATTATTTCACCACTTGCTCATAAAAAAACAATACAAGAATATAAAAATAAAATGAAGTCAATATCAAAAGAAAATACTATTGAAAGTAATGTTAAAGACAAAGTAAAACTTTTCGAATCTAGAATAATTGAAACAGAAAAAGCGCATCCAAGAAGATCTAGTAATCTATATGCATTTGGTCAAGAAGTACAAATGGATGCATGTAATAAAATGTGGTTCGGTGGTATTTCCTCTTTTTTACATTTGGCAGTAGATAAGGCAACAAAGAAAGTTTTATTTGGGTGGTTTGAATATGAAGAGATAACTAGAGGGTATTACGTATTATTATTTAATATAATAATAAACTATGGGATACCTCAAAAAATTAAAGCCGATAATAGAAGTACATTCTCTGCAAATAACACCAAAAAGCAAGAGAAAAAAGTATTTATGACGCAATTTGGAAAGGTATGTGAACGATTAGATATTGTTTTACATACAACAAGTGTATCAACTGCAAAGGCTAACGTTGAAAGAGAAAATAAAACATTTAAAGATAGATTAATTGCAGAATTAAGATATGAAGGCATAACTGATATTGATAAAGCGAATAGATATTTAAATGAAGTGTTTATACCCAAAATGAACAAAAGATTCTCTTACGCAGTTGATAAAAAGACCTCACTAATGAGAGAAAACACTTACACAGAAGAAGAGTTAAAACTAGTTATTTCAGAAAGAAAAGAAAAAATTATCGATAATGCATCATGTATAAGTGACAATCGTAAATATTATATTCCGGTTGATTTAGAAACAGGAGAAGTTATCAATTTTCAAAAAGGCACAAAATGTACTTTAATAATAGATTATGATGGAGAATATATAGGAGAGATACAAAATCATTATTATAAAATGTTAGAGATTAAAAATAGAGATTCAGTAATGAAAAAAGAATCAGAAATTAATTCTATAAAAAAAGAACATCATAAATATATTCCTCCTAAAAACCATCCTTGGAGAAAAAATATGATGCTCAAACATTAATGTTGGGACTTCGCCCCAAGCCCCAGGGTTTATCACACCTGGCTTCCAAAAAAAGAAATATTTCTTTTTTGTATAGCATTACTTGATTGTTCAGGTTGCTCCCCAGCATTGCCTTATCGTCCCAAGTAACAATAATTATTATAAAAATTAATCATGAAATGTCAACATGACATTTTCACTAATTATTAGCGAAATACATATAATTTGACTACTGACATTTTCACTCATTTTTCAGTAGAAAAAAACATGACATTTTCACTAATTATTCACAAAAAATTAATGAAATGGAAAGTTAGGTATTGACATTTAATATAATTTAATGGTATATTAAATCATGTAAATTGTGTTTACGGAGGATTAGCTCAGTTGGTTAGAGCACCTGCCTTACAAGCAGGGGGTCATAGGTTCGAGTCCTATATCCTCCACCATGTGCCGAAATAGCTCAATTGGTAGAGCAACTGACTTGTAATCAGTAGGTTACGGGTTCAATTCCTGTTTTCGGCACCATTTTTATGGAGAGATAGCGAAGAGGCTAAACGCGACAGACTGTAAATCTGTTCCTTCGGGTTCGATGGTTCGAATCCATCTCTCTCCACCACTAGTGTTTGCCTCGTAGCCAAGTGGTAAGGCATCAGACTTTGACTCTGACATGCGCTAGTTCGAATCTAGCCGAGGCAGCCAATTTATTATGTTCCGTTAGCTCAGTAGGTAGAGCATTTGACTTTTAATCAAAGGGTCTGGAGTTCGAATCTCCAACGGGACACCATTTTGTGCCTGAGTGGCGGAATAGGTAGACGCACAGGACTTAAAATCCTGCGGGAGTCAAATCCCGTACCGGTTCGATTCCGGTTTCAGGCACCATTTTTGTTTAGTGGAGGAATACCCAAGTCCGGTTGAAGGGATCGGTCTTGAAAACCGAGAGGTCGTGTAAGCGGCGCAGGGGTTCGAATCCCTTTTCCTCCGCCAAATTTTATATCGCGGGGTGGAGCAGATGGTAGCTCGCCGGGCTCATAACCCGGAGGTTGGAGGTTCGAGTCCTCCCTCCGCAACCATATGTGTATTAAAACTAATTTTTACAAGAATTAGTTTTTTTTTATAAAAAAATATACTATTTTTTTTTATACAATGGTATACTTAATATATGGAGGAAATATATGAGAAGTAAAAATGTTTTTTTGTTTGTTATTGTTTTTTTAATATGTGTTATTTTAGCTGGGTGTGGAAGTGTTGATGAAAAAAATGGTGATAATGATAAAATAAATAATGATGGTAATTCTATTAGTAATTTAAAAATAGTAGATGTTAATTCAAAAAGTAGACCTTATGCTGTAATGATTAATAATTTGGCTGCTGCAAGACCATTTCATTCAGGATTACAAGATGCCTACATTGTTTATGAAATAATTGTTGAAGGTGGTATTACTAGACTTATGGCATTATATAAGGATAAAGATACTAGTAGAATTGGTTCAATTAGAAGTTCAAGACATTATTATTTAGATTATGCTCTTGAAAATGATGCTATTTATGTTCATTTTGGGTGGAGTCCTCAAGCACAATCTGACATTTCTAAATTGAAAATAAATAATATTAATGGACTAACTTATGATGGAAGTACTTTTTTTAGAGATACAAGTTTAGGTGTTGATTATGAACATACTGCATTTACAAGTATGGACAAACTTGAAGAAAGAGCTAAAAAATTAAATTATAGAACAGAAAGTAATGAAGATTTATTACTTAATTATTCTGTTAAAGAAATTAATTTAAATAATGAAGAAGATAGTAAAATTGCTAATGAAGTTAAAATTAAATATTCTAGTTATATTACAAGTGAATATTCTTATAATAGTAATGATAAATTATATTATAGAAGTATAAATGGTAAAAAACATTCTGATTATGTTACTAAAAAACAATATACTACTAAAAATATAATTGTTGCATTTATGGAAAATAGTTATATAGAAAATGATGATAAGGGAAGACAAGAACTTGATAATATTGGTACAGGTGATGGATATTATATTACTAATGGATATGCTATCCCTATAAAGTGGAGTAAATCATCAAGAAGTGCTCAAACTGTTTATACTAAATTAAATGGGGAAGAGATAGATGTAAATGATGGAAATACATATATTCAAATTGCTCCATTAAATTCTTTAACAATTAAATAAGGAGGAATATATGCTTGCAGGATTAATAATTGGTATTGGAATGATATTACCAGGTGTTAGTGGTGGAGTTCTTGCAGTTATTTTGGGAATTTATGATAAACTAATATATTGTTTAAATAATTTTAAATCTGATATAAAGGGAAATATTAAATTTTTATTACCGATAATTTTTGGTCTAATTATTGGATCAGTTATATCTGCAAATATTCTTAAATTTGTATTTGAAACTTATTATGTAGAAGTTTGTTATTTATTTATTGGACTTATTTTAGGAAGTGTTCCATATTTAATTAAAGATTGTAATAATAAGGACAAAAAAGGAATTAATTATTATATTTTAATTATAGTATTTATTATTTCTTTAATAATTACATTATTAAGTAAAGATAACTTTAATTTTTCTTCTTCTTTGGATAGAAGTTTTATGTCAGTTATTAAATTATTATTAACAGGTGTTTTATTTATTGCTGGTAAAGTTATTCCAGGTATTAGTAGTTCTTTTATGTTAATGATGATAGGTATGTATGATTATTTTTTGGGTATTGTATCAAATCCTTTTGAATTTTTGATTAATAATGTATTTAATATGATTGTTATATTGATAGGTGCATTACTTGGATTAGTTATATTTATTAAAATGATGGCTTTTCTTTTAAAAAAATATTATTCTATAACATATAGTGTAATAATTGGTTTTGTTTTAGGATCTCTTATAATGATCTATCCAAATGAATTTAATTTTATTGGAATTATTTTGTTATTATGTGGTGTGTTTGTTTCTTATTATTTTTCTAATATAAAAAGTGATTAATTGTAGCAAGGGATGATATTGTGAATGAAATAAAAAAAATTATAAAAAGAATATTAAAAATGAATGTAGTTGTAAAAAGAAGCGATTATAATGAAAATAATTTTTCTATTGCTTTAAAAGAACTTGTTTCAAATAATCCTCATTTATTGGACTCAAGAATGGGTGTTGGAAAAAGAAATGATGGAAAAGAGTTTTATAGGGATATTGCTAAAATAGAAAAGGGTTTTGAATTTTTAAATGTTGAGTTAGATTCTTATGGAAGAAAAGAAGTTAAAAATATTTTTGAATATGATGGATTTAATAGTGGAACTCCAATGAAAACTAAACCTTTTCCTATGTGTATAAATAATATTAGAAGAATGCTTTGGTTTGATAGAACTTTATATTGGTATCCAAGTAGTTCTGGTAGTTTGGTTTCTAAACAAAAATTTTTGGACTATTTGATTAAAGAAGGCTTTTTGGATAATAAGTGTTCAAATTATGATGGAATAGGAGTAGATAATATAGTATTTACCTGTTCGACTACACATGCTTATTCGATGATTTTAAGGGCAATAGCAAGAGATGAAGATGTTATTCTTATGACTGGACCAAATTATGGTTTGTTTGCATTAGAACCTGAAAGAATTAATGCCAGGGTATGTATTCTTGATTTAGAAGAAGAGGATGATTGGTATGTTAATCCGAATAAGTTAAGTAAAAAAATTGATGAAATTAATGAAAAATTAAAAATTCAATTTAAGGGTAAATTGCCATATATTCCAAAAGTAGTAGCATTTTTAAATATGAATCCTCATAATCCTTTGGGAAAAGTTATGAACAATAAAAATATAGATATTTTAAAATCAATAGGGGATGTATGTTTGGAAAAAGGAGTTTTTGTTATTGATGATTTGATTTATCGTGATTTAACTTTTGATCAAAACGATTTAGCAGTTCCTTTAGCTACTTTTCCTAAATATTTTAATAATACTATAAGTTTATTTGGTATATCAAAAGCTTATGGTTTAGCGAGTTTTAGAGCAGGTGCTATTGTTGCTCCTATTCCTATTTGTAGAGCTATTACAGCTCAAATATGGCAGTATATGGATTCTATTCCAACTCCTCAAATACAAGCTGTTATTGGGGCTTTTAATGGGTCTGAAAAAAGATATAAAATGGCTAGAAAATATTTTAAACCTATAATTAATGAATATAAATATCGTTTTATGTTATTAAAAGCACTTATAGAAGGTATTGATAGTATTAGTGATATAAAATTAAAAAATAAAATAATAAGAGATATTTATAAATATGAAAAAGATAAGGAATCTAGAAAATACTTATTAAAAGGAGTTCCAGGTGTTTTTATTAAAAAAGGTACAACTCCAATGTCTGGATTTTTTGCAGTAATTGATTTTACTAGATTAAAAGGCAAAAGATATAAAGATATTGTTATAAATGATGATTTTGATTTACTTAAATTTTTATATATTGAAGGTAAAATAAAATGTATTATGGGTAAAAATATGTCATGGCCAATAGAAGATGAAATAGTAGCAAGAGTTAACTTTGGATTAGAAAAACATGCTTTGGTGAATAATGTTAGTATAATTAATAAAGCAGTAAGGAAATTAAAATAATATGGTAAAAAAAATTTATAATAAATTCAAATATTTCTATAAAAAATTTAATTTGAAAATTTTAAATAATATATGCAATATTTTAAACAATAGAAATTATTCATCTAATATAGCTATTGTTTCATCTGATAAATTTAAAAATAAAGTTTTGGACGATATTTTATTAAGATATTTTATTTTAAAATACAAATCTAACTGCGAAATAGTGTCGTGGGAAGATAATAATGTAAATTACTCAAAATATGATTTAATTGTTATAAGAAGTATTTGGGGATATCAAAATAGTATAGATAAGTTTATGAAATGGTTAGATAAAATAGAAAGATGTTCATGTTTAGTTGTTAATGATATTTCTATGTTAAAAAATAATTTTTTAAAAAATAAACAAATTGAAATATTGGATAAAAATAAAATACCTCATATAAATACGAGTTTTATATTTGAAAAAAAAGATTTAAAGAAAAGTTTGGATTTTATTTTAAAAAATAAATTTAAAAATATTAATAATTTTGTTATAAAACCTGTTATATCTGGAAGTGGAAATAATACTTATGTTTTATCTTTAAATGGTAAGAATCATTTTAAGAACAGTATAAAATTAAATGAAATAGAATCTAAATTTGATTTTGTTTTTGATAATGAAAATAATGGGATTATGATACAACCTTTTATGAATGAAATATTTGATGGTGAATATTCAGTTATTTTTATTAAAGATAAGTTAATTCATTGCGTAAAAAGAAGTACTAATATTTTTACTGATAGTTATAAAGTAGAAGTAGTCAAAGATGTAGATGATGAATTAATTGAACTATCTAATCGTATAATTAATATAAATGAATTTAAAAATTATATTTTTATTAGAATTGATTTAATAAAAACGAAGGATGTATATAAGGTTATGGAAATAGAACTTTTAGATCCAGACTTATTTTTTAGTTATAATAAATCAATAAGAAATAA
>CALVIA010000024.1 GCA_944329255.1 uncultured Bacilli bacterium | reverse complement strand
TTAGATAATCCTGAGGTTTTAAAAAGAGGAAATAGGTATGGTATTAAATTAAAAGCAGTAGCACCTTCTATACATATAACAACTATAAAAATGCAGTGGAAATATTTGATAGATGGGTTAATGCAAGAAGTAGGAAGCCATTTGAATTTATTTATGAAGTTGAAAGTTATATAAAATTAGTTTAATTATTATTAGATACGGCAATTTTTAGAGATAAGAATTGTTTTTTTGTTTGGAGATAATATAAGCATATTTATTTGGCTGTTTTAAAGGTTTAATAAGTTATTTAATAATTTATATTATAATTTGGCAATGATGCTTTAAAATGGCTAAAATGAGAAAAATTTAAGAAATTTGCAGAAAATATGGGAAAATGGCAAGTTTTGAAAAATAAAAATCGTATAATATATATGAAGGTATTAAAAGAAGGTATGTATTATGGCGAAGAAGAAATTAGGAATAGCGAGTATAGAAGTTAATAAAAAATTTAAAAGTGGCGAAGAAGCATTTTTATATGCAAAGAGATTAAGAGAGTTTATTAGATATATGTGTAAGAAAAATGCAAATAAAGGTTGGTATGCTCAAGCATTGATAGTTAGTAGTAATGTTAAAAAAGGTGTTAGTTCATTAAAAATTAAAAATAATGGCAAAGTTGGTGGGCAAAGAAAAGAATTAGAAATAGAAGATTTATTTGCTAATAGATTATATAATGGAAACTATAAGACGGATTGGCATTTACATATATTATTAGTTAGTTGTCCTAGTTATGCTTTTAGAAATGTTATTAAAAATTATATAGATAAAAATTGGATAGATGTTGATAATAATATTAGTGAAAATAATAGTAATAATAAGAAAGTATATAAAAAGAATTGTAATATAAAATTGGCTGATTATTTTATAGATCAAAGTGCTAAAAGATTATTTTGTAATTATAATTATGGTAATGAAGAGCCATTAAAATATAGTTTAAAGCAGTATTGTAGTGAATATTTAAAGTTAAAAAATAAAATAAGAAAATTAAATAAAGAACAAATAAAAAGTACTATGACCGATGAAGAATTTATAGAAAAATATAATAAGATAGAAAGTAAATTTAAGGAAATATCTGAATATTTTTATAATATTAGTAAAGAAGAAGATGAAAAAAAAGCACTTGAATTTATGGCAATGGTAAGAAGAAATAAGATAGCAGAAAATTATGATAATATTAAAATTGATAATAAAGTACAGATAAATAACAATAGAATAATAGATGATAATTCCCCGTTTTAAAGGAAATTATCATTAAAAAAAGATAGTTTTTAGCTATCATATAATATTTAATAAATATGTATAAAAATAAATATATAAATTATATATAGTAAAGTATAAAGAATTGGAAAAATAATAAAGTTAATAAGTATAAAGATAGGTATATAATTTAGCAGATATTTTTATATATAATATTTGATATTTGAATATAAAATAAGGGAATATTAAGGTGTTTTAGATAAATATGTATATATTTAGAAGTTAGTTGTCATTTAAGCCATCTATATATGCTTCTACTTTTGCTTTATTTATATTAGATAATTTATTTATTTTATTTAATAATATAAAGTCGTTATCGCTAATATTATTAGGTTTAATATCATCTATTGGCATATTATATTTAGTACGGCATAATAAATAATCGATAGATGTATTATAATAATTAGCAAGTTTAATGAGCATATCGGAACTTGGGAATACTCTGCCAGTTTCATAAGAAGATATAGTTTCTTGGGTTGTATTTAAGTCTATTGCTACTTTTGTTTGTAATAAATTCTTTGAAACTCTAATTTCTTTTAAGTTATTTTTCATAATATTGCCTCCTAATATAATTGTCTCATTATTAGAAATTAGTGATAGCAATATTAGTTATATTTATATGCTTAATATTATATATTTTATGATATAATTTATATAAGTTAAGGAGTTTTAGATATGAGAGATAGATTAGAAGATAAATGGACTATGAAAATATGCGATAAATTAAAAGATGAATTAGATAATAATAAATATGAAATAAGTTGTTTTGATAAAGTGCCTTATTCGGTATATATAGAAGATTATAAAAATGAAGAAGAAAAAATTAAATATAGGAAATATGAAGTTGATTTAGTAATAAAAGAAAAGCGTGGAAAAAATTTAGTGCCAAAGGTAATAATTGAAAGTAAATATAATACCTACTCTACCCACGATGTTATCACTTATAGCAATAAAGCAAAGGCACATAAAGAATTATATAATGGCTTAAAATATGGTTTTATGGTTGGCAATAGTAATGAAAAAAGTATAAAGTCGAGATTATTAAGCCATGGAGAAAATTTTGATTTTATGTTTGTTTTTAGTGATGAGTTGCCTACTGATAAAGAATGGAATTTATTTGTTAATGTTATTAAAAGAAATTTAGATAGTTCAAATAAATATGAAAATATTATAAGTGATAGAAATAAGAAAGATAAAAATAATTATATATGTATTGAAAAGCAGCTTAATTTTTATGAATAGAATATTTGATAATTTAGAGCAAGTTTAAAGGACTTTTTGTATTTTATTATATAATTATATTAAATTGATTAAATGAATTGTTATTTGCTAAAAATTGAAGGTATAATGAGATAATTATATATTGTATTTATGTAATTGATATTATTAAGGTGGTTTATTGTGGCAAAATTAAATATTGTTTGTGGAAATATTTTAGATTATTTAGATAATAAAGATTTAATAGTTAATAGTTCTAATGAAAATATGCTTTGTGGTAGTGGTGTTTGTAATTTAATATATGAAAAAGCTAATAAAGAATTATTAGAAGAATATTGTAAAAAGCAGTATAAAGATAATATGAAAGTAAATGAAGTTAGATTTAGCCCAGGTTTTGATATTGGTATAGATATATTGCATATATTGTGTCCTAATTATTATAAATATAAAGACAATAATGTCGCAATAGATGATTTATTATTGAGTTATTATAAAATAATAATTGAGGCAAAAAAGAATATGTATAAAAGTATTATTAGCATTAGTTTAGGAACTGAGGCACATGGTTATAAACATAATGATATAGCAAAAAAAGTTGTAGATTTATTAAATTATTTAGTATTAAAATATGATATTGATTTTACATTAGTATTGCCTAATGAAGAAATAAAAGAAATATATGTAAATGCTTAGTTATAAGGCATTTTTTAGTGGTATAATGTAATTGGTGATTTAAATGAATTATGATTTTGATTTAACAGAAGAAAAATTATTAGAATGTATCAATCAAAATAAATTGCAAAGAATTTCTAAAATTAATAATTTATTGAAATTGATTAATATATTAAAAAGGAATACTATTATTTCAATAGATGGTGATTGGGGTTGTGGAAAGACAGTTTTTGTAAAACAAATAGAATTAATAAATAAATTGTATTTAAATAATAAGATAAATTTAATTTCTAATCAAAACTTAAATAATGACATCATAAAAGAATTTAATGATAAGCATTTTATATATTATTATAATGCTTGGGAAAATGATAATCATATAGATCCATTAAATTCAATAATATACAAAATAATAAATGATTTTCCAAGAGAAAAAGCACAAACAGCAGATGGTAATATACAAATTCCCTTAAATTTTAAAGCATTTATGAAGACTATAAGTAAAGATTTATTTGATATAGATAAAGTTCAAAGTTATGATGACTTAGTAAAAAATATTCATACAATTGAAGAACAAAAGAAAGCATTAAATGTATTATTAGATAGTATAATCCCAAATGGTAAAAAAATTATAATTATTATAGATGAATTAGATAGATGTAATCCTAATTATGCAGTAAAAGTAATAGAAACTATTAAACACTTTTTTGATAATAAAAATTTAATATTTTTAGTTGTAAGCAATAATGAACAATTGGCTCACACTGTTTCAAAATTTTATGGAGAAAAATTTGATGGGTATGGTTATTTAAATAAGATATATGATTTAATAATTTCATTGGAAAATGTTGATGTTAATAAATATCTTAACAATGTATTATTAATTTATAATGATAGTAGCTATATAAGCGTAATGATAAGAGAATTATGTAATTATTATAGTTTTAGTATGAGGCAAATAAATAGATATTTATATACAATGGATTTATTAAATGATTATTTTGATAGTTATGATAGTTTTGGGAATGATTTAGTATTAAAATATATTTTTATTCCTTATTGCTTAGCGTTAAAAATCAATAGCGGAGAAAAATTTAATAAATTTATAAGTGGAAGAGATATTGAAGAATTTATTTTAGTAATGAAAAGTAAAAAAGAAATTCAGAGTATAATTAACAGAATAAAAGAGAATGATAACGTTTACAAGGATAAAGAAATTGATGATGAAAATTATATAAGAAGTATATATGATAAGTATTTAAATAAAAATGATACTGATTATAATATTGATACAAAAAAGCAGAAATTTTTAGATATTATTTCAATGATAAGTAATTTTTCTTCTATTTAAAAAAGTAAAGGTTTATAAAGATTTAATTTTGATATGAATTAAGTCTTTTTTTTATTTGAAAAAGTATATATTGAAGTTTTTAAATATTTGAAAAGTTTTTTGAGATTTTTAAATAAAAGAGTTGTTTTTTTGAAAAAGTGAAAATATAATATTTTTTATAGTAAGGGGGTGTAATGAATGAAAGAAGAAATTTTAAGAAACATTGTAACAATGGTATGCGATGGTTATGTTGATACTATAATGACAGCAATAGAAGAAAATAATGCAGATGATTTCCCTATTACTATTGCTTGCTCTAATTTTTTAGCTGAATTAAGAGAAAAAAATATTAAGCTCGAATTAGTAGGAACATTTGAAGATAGCATATTTGATAGAATTTTTAGGGAATTTAGTAATTATTTAGCAAGGTAGGTTTTTATATGAATAATAAAGTTTTTGGGTATGCAAGGGTTAGCAGTAAAGAGCAAAATGAAGAAAGACAAATAAATGCCTTTAAAGATTTTAATATTGATGAGAGAGATATTTATGTAGATAAGCAAAGTGGAAAAGATTTTAATAGAGAAAATTATTTAATATTAAAGCATATATTAAGAGAAAATGATTTATTAGTAATTAAGAGCATTGATAGATTAGGTAGAAATTATAATATGATTATTGAAGAATGGAAAGATATAACAAAAAATATAAAAGCAGATATAGTTGTTATTGATATGCCTTTATTAGATACGAGAAATAATAAAGATTTATTAGGAACATTTATAAGTGATTTAGTTTTGCAAATATTAAGTTATGTTGCAGAGCAAGAGAGAAGTTTTATAAAATTAAGGCAAAAAGAAGGAATAGAAAATGCTTTAAAAAAAGGTGTTAAATTTGGAAGACCTAAAATAGAAAAGCCAAGTAATTATGATGAAGTTATGAGTAAATGGAAAGATAAAAAAATTAAAAGTAAAGAAGCAATGGAATTATTAGGTTTAAAGAATAATACATTTTATAATTTAATAAAAAATAGCCAAAATGATTAAAAATTGATAAAAAATGCTAAAAAATTAAAGAAATTTTAAAAATAAGGCTCAAAATGGCAATTTTTGAAAAATAAAAATCGTATAATATATATAGGAGAATATTTAGGGGCAATTTATTATTATGAGTAATTTATAATTTATTTATACATTTTGTAGATAAATAATTATTATATTATTTATGATTGTGAATAATCTTAAATAGGAGGAATATATATGGCATATTATTATGAATTAGATGAAAATGACAAAGTTGTAAAAGAATATGAAGAAGATGAGTTTGGAAATATTGATACCACATATATTGATGAAACTATAAAAGATATGAAGCCTTTTAATATATTTAAAAATGTATTATGTTCTTATGAATTAGAATTAAAAATAAATAAAGAATTATATGAAAAAGGAAATATATCAAAAGAGTTATATGAGAAAGTTGAAAAGATATTATTAGAAAGAATAAAGCCAATAGCAGAAATAATTAAAGTATAAAGGTGATGATATAAATGGATTTATATAAAATAAGAGAAGAATTTAAAACTGGGAAAACGGTATTTGATTTAAAATTAAGAGTTGCCTATTATGCAAGGGTTTCAACAGATAAATATGAACAATTAAATTCATTAGAAAATCAAGTTAATTTCTTTGAAGAAATGATAAGAGAAAAAGAAAATTGGGAATTTGTTGAAGGTTATGTTGATGAAGGAATAAGTGGGACATCAACAAATAAAAGAGATAGTTTTAATAAAATGATTAAAGATGCTAAAGAAGGTAAATTTGATTTAATTATCACAAAGGAAGTATCAAGGTTTGCAAGGGATACATTAGATAGTATTAAAAATACAAGAGAATTATTAAAAGATGGTGTTGGTGTATATTTCTTAAATGATAATATAAATACATTAGACGCTGATTCAGAATTAAGACTAACAATAATGACATCATTAGCACAAGATGAAGTTAGGAAATTATCAGAAAGAGTTAAATTTGGTTTTAAAAGATCTATTAAGAGTGGCAGAGTTTTAGGTAATAATGATATATGGGGTTATGATAAAAAAGATGGTAAGTTAGTTATAAATGAAGAAGAAGCAAAAATGGTTAAAAGAATATTTGAATTATATTGTAGTGGTAAATATGGAATGGCTGCAATAGCAAGGGAATTATATAAAGAAGGTTTTAAAAATAGAAATGGAAATGTACTTGCTATGACAACAGTAGCAAATATTATTAAAAACCCAAAATATAAAGGTTATTATTGTGGAAATAAAACAACGATTGTTGACTATAAATTAAAAACAATTGTTAGAAAAGATGAAGAAGATTGGATTATGTATAAAGATTATGATACTGTTCCCCCTATTGTAAGTGAAGAAATATGGGATTTAGCACAAAAGATATATAATCAAAGAAGTGATAAGTATAAAGATGTTGATAAAAGAATTTATCAAAATAGATATAAATTTAGTGGTAAAATAGTATGTAATGAACATAATAGACATTTTCATAGAAAAGTATATAATTATAAGACAAAAGATGATGAAGTCGTATGGATATGTCCTCATAATAATAGAAGTAAAGATGATAAATGTAAAACACCAGTTTTATATGAAAAAGAATTAGTTAAAATATTAAGACATAATTTAATAGATTTTATAAATCAAAGAAAGTCAATTATTTATAATTTAACTAATTTATATAGAGAAAATATAAGTTTAAGAGATTTTGAGAAAGAAAAAAATAAAAAGTTGAGCGAAATAGAAAAGATTAAAAAGGAAAAAGATAAATTATTAAGTCATAATATAAATGAAATTATTAGTGATAAAGAGTTTAAAGAAAGAAATGATGACTGTAATTTAAGATTAAGTAAAATTGAAAAAGAATTAAATGTTATTAAAGAAGAAGAATTAAAAGCTAATAATATGGAAGAAGAAATAAAAAAATTAGAATTGTTAATTGAAAATAAAGTTAATAATCCTAGTGATGAAGTATTATTTGAATTATTAGATAAAATTGTCGTATATCATATGGATGATAAAAAGAAAGTTAAATTAAAAATATACCTAAAAGTCGGCACCGAAATAGAAGCCGATTATATAAAAAATAAATCACAGCAGTTTAATAGTTCTTATGCATATGGTTAGAGTTGATGTTGAATCTACTTTTGAACCAATAATAGGAAGTGAAATGCAAAGTAAGGAACTAGTTAATTATTTAATGAAAGATTGTGATAAGGACCCTAAAAATATATGGAAATCAGAAATATTTGGAAGAAGCCTTGATAATATTATTCAAGAAGGGATTCAAGCTAAGGTATCTATGATGCCAGAAAATATAAGGTATAAATTACAAAGTACCTTAACAAAAGTGGTTAATAAGGGGTCAAATAATATGATAGCTATAGTTATATAGCTATTTTTTATGTTATTATATTATTATATTATTATATTATTTTTGAAAGGTTATGTTATGGAATATGAGTATAGTTTTAATGTTAGTAATATAAGGCCATATATAGATTATTGTAATAAAAACAGTTTTAAATTAATTAACTGTAATAAACAAATAAGAACAATATATAGAAATAATTGTTTAATTGGTAGAATAACTGAAGATATTTATAAAGATAATACAATTTGTTCTCTTGACTTTAAGGAAGACAAAATAAATAGTTATGATTTAAATATTAGAAAAGAAAGCAAAAGTATTGTTTTCTTTGATGTTCTTAGTTGTGATAATATTTTGACTTTTTTAGGATTTGTAAAGGATAATACTTTAGAGAGAATAAGGAGTACATTTATAAAGGGCAATATTAGATTTGAGATTGATGAATATTTATTACCTAGTAAGTCTTATGTTGTTGCTATTGAAGGTAATAAAAAAGAGGTAGATTTTGTCTATAATAATTTAAAAAATTTAAATGATAAGTATAAAATAAATTAATATATATAAAAATAATAATAGTTATACAGTTATTTTTTAAAATTAAGTAAAAATACTTGATTTTATATTATAAAAATGATAACTTATATGTATAAGCATAGTTTGCTTAAAAAATAGGGAGGTAATTATGTCAAAGACTGAATTAGTAGAATTTATGGCTGAAGAAGCTGGAATGACTAAAGCTGAAGCTGGTCGTGCATTAGATGCTTTTGTAAAAGGAGTAACTGAAGGATTAGTAAAAGAAGGTAAGGTTTCTTTAGTTGGTTTTTTAACTTTTGAAAAGAAAGTTAGAAAAGAACGTAATGCTCGTAATCCACAAACTGGAGAAACTATTGTTATCCCTGCTTGTAATGCAGTATCAGTTAAAGTTGGAAGCAAATTAAAAGAAGCTGTAAAATAATTATATAGATAAAGCATTGCTTTATCTTTTTTTGTGATATAATGTTTATGGTGATAAAATGCTAAAAGATAATTTAAGTGTTTTAAAAAAGATAGAAGATTTTGGTTTTAGTGCTTATTTAGTAGGTGGTTGTGTTAGGGATTATTGTATGAAAAGAGAATCTTCTGATATTGATATATGTACTAATGCTAAACCTAAGGATTTAGTTAATATATTTGAAGATGCAATTTTACCTAAAGAAAAATATGGTGCTGTTACAATTTATTATAAAAATGTAAGATATGAAATTACAACTTTTAGAAAAGAATTGAAATATGAAAATAGAAGACCTGTTGAAATAGAATATATTGATGATTTGAATTTGGATTTACAAAGAAGGGATTTTACTGTTAATGCATTAGCAATGGATTCTAATGGAAATATTATTGATTTATTTAATGGAATAAAGGATATAAAAAGTAAAGTTATAAGATCTTTAGGAGATGCTAATTTAAAGTTTAAGGAAGATCCTTTAAGAATTTTAAGGGCTATTAGATTTGCTACTGTTTTAAATTTTAAAATGGATACTAATATTTTATCTAGTATTTGTGATAATGCTTATTTGTTAAAAGAAATATCATATGATAGAAAAAAAGTTGAGTTAGTAAAAATTTTTTCTTCTTCTAATGCTAAGTATGGTATTAGATTGTTAAAGTCTTTAAATGTTGACAAATATTTAGATTTTAGACTAGATAAATTGAGAATTACTAGTGATGTAATAGGAATATGGGCACAACTTGATGTTTGTGATGTTTACCCTTTTTCTAAGATTGAAAAGGATATGTTAAATGATATTATTAAGATAGTAAATAATAAAAGTATTGGAAAATATGAAATATATAAATATGGGTTATATAAAACTTGTATTGCTGCTGAAATATTAGGTATTAATAAAAAAGTTATTGTAAATATGGATAGAAAGCTTCCTATTAGATCTAGAAAAGATATTGATTTTAGCACTTATGATGCTAAAAAACTATTAGATATTAAAGAAGGTAAGTGGATAAAGGATTTATTTGATGATTTAGAAATAAAAATATTAAATAAAAAGTTAAAAAATAAAAAAGATAATATTAGAGAATATATTTTAAAAAATTATTAGCACTTTTTAGTGCTTTTTGTTATAATTTTCTATATAAAATAAAATTGTTATTGTTATGTATATTTATTTGTTTTGATAAAATATTAAATGGGGTGATAAAATGGATTCAAAAATTCTTGATTTTATGAAGTGTAAGAATTATGTTATTTCTGAATATATACTTAAAAATTATAAAAAACTGGATTTAAGTATAGATTCTTTTGTTCTTTTTGTATATTTTATTAATAAAGGTAGTTATTTTGTTTGTGATTATAATTTATTTAAAAATGAACTTAATATGGATGTTAAAGATGTTATGAATTTTATTAATGATTTATGTATGAAAAAGTTAATTCAAATTGATTTAAAGAAGAATGAAGCTGGTAAAATTGAGGAATATGTAAATTTAGATTTATTTTATAATAAGGTTTTTTTAGATTTAGTTTCTGTTGATGATGTTAAGGAATCTAATTTATTTTCTATTTTTGAAAAAGAATTGGGAAGGAGTTTATCTCCTATTGAGTATGAACTTATAAATGGATGGATTGATTGTAATTATAAGGAAGAGATTATTTTGGCTGCTTTAAGGGAAGCGGTTATTAATGGGGTAAATAATTTTAGGTATATTGACAGGATTTTATTTGAATGGAATAAAAAGGGAATTGATTCTATTGATAAAGTAAATAAGAATAAAAAAGATTTTAGAAAGGAAAATAATGTTGTGATTCCTGATATTGATTGGTTAAATGATGATGAATGAGATTTTGAATTATTTTGATTTATTATTTCCTAATCCTAAATGTGAATTAATTTATAATAATGATTTTGAATTTTTAATATCAGTTGTTTTAAGTGCTCAAACAACTGATAAGAAGGTTAATAATGTTACTAGGGTATTATTTAATAAATATGATATTAAGTCTTTAAAAATGGCTTTTTTAAGCGATTTAGAAGATATATTAAAACCTATTGGAATGGCAAATAAAAAAGCTATGTATATAAAAAATATAGCTATTAAAATTGATGAGGAATTTAATGGAGTAATTCCTGATGAAATAGATAAATTAATGAGTTTGGATGGAGTAGGGAGAAAGACTGCTAATTTGGTTTTATCCACATTATATAATTATCCATATTTTGCAGTTGATACTCATGTTATGAGAGTAACTAAAAGATTGGGGTTAGTATCTAAAAATGATGATGCATTAGAAATAGAGAAAAAAATGTATAAATTATTACCTGGTGATAAAATTAATAGATGTCATCATCAGTTTGTTTTATTTGGAAGATATTATTGTAAAAGTAAAAAACCTTTATGTGATAATTGTAAGTTAAAAAATATATGTAAAAAGGAATCATTTTGAATGATTCCTTTTAACTTACTATAACTGTTCTTGTTGTTCTATATGTTTTATTTTTATATTTTACTATATATTCTATTTTATATGTATCTTCTGTACTTGTATCAACTGAAGATAATAAATCATTATTTGAATTAGTTATTATTGTTGTAATATTACATTCACTTGTTACATCTTTAAGATTATCTAATACTAATACAGATTCATCTACATAATGTGTATTTAATGCAATATTTACAATTGGTAATCCTTTTGGTGTAACACTTACTAATGATGCTTCTGATTTTGAATATGTAAATTCACTACCAGAACTTATAGTAGTTTTGTTTTTTGACCAAGCAGTTTTTACAACAAACTTTATATCACCATCATAACTACTTATATCAAGATCAATTGATGTTTCAGTAGTAGTTGTTATATAATTATCATTTATGTATATATCATATCCAAAAGTTCCTAGTTCTTCTAATTCTTCTTTTCTATATTCTATATAATTTTCTTTTGTATCTCCCATACTATCAGTTATATATTTATTCATGTATTCTTCTGTATAGTAATCTGGTATACTAACTTCATTCCAGCTAAGAGAAGCATTTGTTTTATTTATTTCTACTATAAAATTATTTGGATTTTTAAGTTGTTGATATCTTGGAGATACTTGAGTAGGCTCTGTACCTGTTTTAAAATATTCTGTTGTAATCATATTTTTTGGAGTATTTTCACTTGGTAACATAGCAGGAATTGTGCCTTTTTCTACTTGTACAGCTGTTACTCCAACTGGAACTTCAAATGTTTTTGGACTATCATCTACAATGCCTTTTAATATTGTATTAAATACTTTATCTTTTCTATTGTTATCAGCTAAAGTATTATATCCTTCTGTTATATTATCATATCCATACCAAAGTCCTACTGATATTTTAGGGGTATAACCAACAACCCAATAATCTTTTACTGCACTATATGGCAATCCATATGCTTCTATTGTTTGTGTATCAAAGTTAGTAGTACCTGTTTTTGATGCAACTTGTCTTCCGTATATTCTAGATCCACTACTTACACCGCTTTCTACAGCCCATATAAGAGAGTTTGTAATTAAGTATGCAGTAGATGGTTTCATAACACTAACTTTTGAAGGCCTAAATTCTTTAGTTTGATTTGAGTCTGTATATACTATTTTTGTAACTGTATATGGTTTTATGTAGTATCCACCGTTTGCAAATGCTGCATATGCACTTGCCATTTCAAGTGGATTAGTACCACTAAATGCTCCCAGTGAGTGAGCTTCATGAACTAGATTTCCTTCCATTTCTGGGGTAAGTCCTAATGATGTTGCAAATTTATATATTTTATCATTACTTATATTTTGAAATGCTTTTAAAGCTGGAACGTTTCTTGATAAACCAAGTGACTGTTTAAGTGTTAAGAAACCGTAATATGTATCATCCCAGTTTTTAATACCCAAACCATTTGAATATTCCCATTCTTCATCTATAAATGGAGTATATGTTGACCAGTTATAATATTCAATTCCAGGTGCATAATCAAATATTGGTTTAGCACTTGATCCTGGTTGTAATTTTGAATGAGCAGCTCTATTATATCCTTGTAAAACAGTATTTCTTCCTCCACTTATTGCAAGAAGGGCACCTGTTTCTACATCTGTAATTGCTACACCAACTTGTACTTTATCATTAACCCATGTATATAGATCTCCATTTATTACATTATTTAAATGTTCTTGTTTATCTACATCCATTGTAGTATATATTTTCATTGGAGTATTATATGGATTTTCTCCAGTTTTTTCTTCTATTTCTTCTATAACCATATCAATAAAATTTTGATAAGGGTTAGTATATTGTTTAACAGAAAGTAAAGATTCAACACTTATTGCATTTGCCATTTCTTCTTGTTCTTCAGTTATATATCCGTGTCTTCTCATAAGTCTTAATACAACAGCTCTTCTTTCTCCAGCTGCATCAGGATGAACATATGGATTATATGCACTTGGTGCTTGGAATAATCCAGCTAAAAGGGCAGCTTCTGATAAATTTAAATCAGATACATCTTTACCAAAATAAGTGTTAGCTGCTTCAGCAACTCCAAAAGAATTTGAACCTAAACCTGGAATATTGACATAATATTCTAATATTTGTTCTTTTGTATAATTTTTTTCTAATTTAAACATTGCTAAATATACGTCAGTAAACTTTCTTATTATTCCTTTAATTCCTGTTGCAATAGGGTTAGTATATGCTTGTTTACTTACTTGCATTGTTATAGTAGAACCACCACCTGCAGCAGAATTTCCAAGAAGTTGTCCAAATGCTGCTTTTAAGAATCTAGGTAAGTCAACACCATTATGTTGGTAAAATCTAGAATCTTCTGTTGCTATTATTGCATCAATTAAAACTTGTGGCATATCATCAAATGTTATTACATCTCTTATTTCAGAACCTAATTTACCAATTACTTCTCCATCACTTCCATAAACTATGCTAGATTCTTTTCTATATAAATTACTTGGGTTAAAATCTGGAGCACTAATTACAATATAGGCCATAAAACCCATTCCTAACATTATTCCAAGTAAAATAAGTACTAAAATAACATTTATAATTGTATTAATTATTTTTGATTTATCTTTTTTATTTTTATTTTTTTTCTTTTTATTATTCTTTTTTTTCACATCATCACTACTTTCATTAATAGTTTTCTTATTTAAATTATATTTATTTTTAAAATAAAGATTAATAATATAACCAACTATAGCTAAACTAGTTAAAATTATTAATGTCCTTAAAATTCCTATTATAAAACATCCTAATAGTATAACAATTATAAATAATAAAAATATTGCTAATAATTGTTTGTCTTTAATTATTTTAGAAAATATTTTTTTAATTTTTTTAACTTTTTTTGTCAAATTTTTTTTCATAAATCCTCCATTTTAAAATATATTTTATCTAATACTTTTAAATAATCAATTCTTGGAATATATGATTCTTTAACAATATATCCGTTTTCTTTAAAATAAGATATGGGAATTGATTTTCTATTTGAATTATTTATAAAATCTATAATTTTATCAATTTCAATTAAGAAAATTATATTATTAGTTGTAAATTTTACAATTAAAAATGCTATTCCTCCATGTTCTTTAACTTTTTCTAAATGTTTAAGTTGATGATTATGAATGTTAGAAAGAGCATAGCTTGTTTTACTTTTTATTTCTTTTGCATCAAAATCAATATATTTTCCTTTATATATTCCATTATAATCAGTAGTTGATGGCATTTCATAAAATGCTTCAGTTATTATTTTTGAATTATTATTTTTATATGAAACCTTACTTACTCTTATTGGAGTTGGTTTTTTATATATTACTGCAATATTATTATCGAGATAATATTTATTAGTACTATTTATATCATACTCTAAATCCATGCCTCTATTTGCATATTTATTATAAAATGTTTTGTTTAAGTGCATACCATCACCAATATAATTATACTACACATTTATTTTAAATACTATAAAAAAAATATTA
>CALVIA010000023.1 GCA_944329255.1 uncultured Bacilli bacterium | reverse complement strand
TCACTAAAAAAACGGCAATAAATCTGATAAAGAAAAAGATCCGTTAAAAAACGGACTTTAGTCTAAAAATTTACGATTTTTTTTGTTATCCACAGTTATCCACATTATTTTTTTTTAAAACAAATGTGAATATTTGAAAAAAATGTTAAAAATGTGGATAAATCATTTTTTTTGCAATAAATGCAATAAATATGTGTTTTTTTATATTTAAAATTTTGTGAATAACTTGTTAATAATATTATTTATCCACAAATAATATTGTATTTTTTGTGAATTATATGTAAAATATAAGTGTATTTTGTTATTAGTGGGAAGTGATGGTATGAATAAAGATCAAGTTTGGAAAAAATTTCTTGAAAAAATACAAGAAAAAATATCCACAATTTCTTTTGAAACTTGGTTTAAAGAAACAAAAATTGAAGATATAAAAGAAAATAAAGTAATAGTAATTGTTCCAATGCAATTGCATAAAAAAAATTTATCTGAAAATTATAAAGATTTGATAATAGAAACTTTCAATGAAATAACAGGAACAAATTTTGAATTTGAATTTATTTTAGAAGAAGAAATTAAAAATAAAAAAACAATTGAAAAAGAAGTGGGAGTTCCGTTTAATAATCCAGAACAAGCTAATTTAAATCCAAATTATCAATTTAGTACTTATGTAGTAGGTAATACAAATAAATTTGCATTTACTGCAGCATTAGCTGTTGCAGAAAATCCAGGAAAAGCATATAATCCATTATTTATATATGGAAGTAGCGGACTAGGAAAAACACATTTGATGCATGCAATAGGAAACTATATAATAAAAGAAAGTAATAAAAAAGTTCTTTATGTAACAAGTGATAAATTTATTTCTGACTTTATAGGAATAAATAAAAAAAACAATAATAATTATGACAATATTGACTACTTCAAAAATAAATATAGAAATATAGATGTACTTATAATTGATGATATACAATTTCTTGCAAATGCAACCCAAAGTCAACAAGAATTTTTTCATACATTTAATGAGTTACATCAAGAAGGAAAACAAATAATAATATCTTCAGATAGATCTCCTGAAGACTTAAAGTTATTAGAAGAAAGACTAAGAACAAGATTTAGTTGGGGTCTCACTGTTAACATATATCCACCAGATTATGATTTAAGAATACAAATACTAAAAAAGAAACTAAGTGTTCATGAACTAGCAAGACCAGTTGATGAAGAAGTTTTAGAATATATAGCAAACAACTGTACATCTGATGTTAGAAAACTAGAAGGTGCATTAAATAGATTGTTTGCATATACAACTATGTTTAATAAAGAAAGGATTAATTTGGAAGTCGCAACAGAAGCATTAAAAGGACATTTAAATACATATGGATATGTAAAAAATAATATTCAAAAAATACAAAATATTGTAGCTGATTACTATAAAATAAATATAGAAGACATGAAATCTAAGAAAAGAACCAGTAAAATTGCCTATCCAAGACAGATTGCAATGTATTTATCAAGAATTATGACTGATGAATCATTAACAAGAATTGGATTAGAATTTGGTGGAAAAGATCACACAACTATTATGCATGCAGTAGATAAAATTTCAAAAGAAATATCAACTGATAACAATTTAAAACAAGTTATCAACATGTTAAAAGATAAAATAAATAGTAAATAAATTAAAAAAATAAGGAAATAATAATGTTTTTACAAGTTATCCACATTATCCACAATAATAATAATAATATTTTATAAAAAAAGGAGAAATTATGAAATTAAAAATTAAAAAAAATGATTTAAATGAAAAATTAAATATTGTATCAAAAGCTATTTCAACAAAAAATATAATTCCTGTTTTAAGTGGAATAAAATTAGATTTAAAAAAAGAGGGTTTATTTTTTACTTCATCAAACGATGAAATAGTTATAGAAACTTTCTTACCTAAAGAAAAAATTGAAAATATAGAAGAGGAAGGAACTATAATAATACCAGGAAAATATTTTTTAGAAATAATAAGAAAAATTGATGAAGAATTTATAAATATAGAAACTGACGGGTTAAAAATAATCATTTCAACAAAAAGAGGAGAATATACATTAAATGGAATGAATTCTAATGAATTTCCTAATATTAAAATGGATCTTTTAGAAAATCCTATAATACTAAATCAAAAAATTCTTAAAAATATTGTTAATCAAACTTCTTTTGCTGTTTCAACTCAAGAATCTAGACCGGTATTAACTGGAATAAATTTTAAGATTGAAGGAAATAAAATTGAGTGTGTAGCAACTGATTCTTATAGATTAGCAAAAAAAATAATATATATTGATCAAGAACAACAAGAAAAAATAAATATAGTAGTTCCTGGAAAAAATCTTATTGAATTAACAAAAATATTAAATGATGATGACGAAAATTTAGAATTACATATTTTTTCTAATAATATACTAGTAAAAACAAAAGACATGTTATTTCAATCAAGATTATTAAATAATTCTTATCCAGATACATCTAAATTAATACCAGAAAATTTTGAACTAACACTAGAATTAAATTTACAAGAATTTTATAATATAATAGATAGAGTATCATTATTAACATCTGAAAAAGAAAAAAATTTAATAAAAATGCAAATTAAAGAAAATGAATTAATTTTAACTTCTATATCTCAAGAAATAGGAAAAATGGAAGAATCAATAAACATAAAAAAAGATAATGAAATAAATATGTTGATAGCATATTCATCAAAATATATGATGGAAGCACTAAGAACATTAAAATGTGAAACTGTTCAAATAAAATTAAATAGTGAGATTAAGCCTATAATTATAAAGAATATAGAGGACGATAATTTAATTCAACTAGTTGTACCTATAAAAACATTTTAAAAAGAATAGATTAATCTGTTCTTTTTTGTTATAATACAAACGCTTATATGATTAATTTGAGGTGATATATATGAATTATGAAATAATAGTTGTAGGAGGAGGTCATGCAGGATGTGAAGCAGCACTTGCATCATGTAAAAGACATAAAACATTATTGATTACAACAAGTAAAAAAAATATTGCAACTATGCCTTGTAATCCTTCAATAGGAGGAACAGCAAAAGGGATAGTTGTAAGAGAAATAGATGCACTTGGTGGATATATGGGAATATGCGCTGATAAAACATTATTACAATTAAAAATGCTAAATAAATCTAAAGGACCAGCAGTTAAATCCCTTAGAGCTCAAGCAGATAAAATAAGTTATCCACAAGAAATGTTAAGACATTTAGAAGAACAAAAAAATTTGACAATATTAGAAGCAACTGTTGAAGATTTAATTATAGAAAATAATGTAATCAAGGGAGTAATATTAGAAACTGGAGAAAAAATATTGTGTAAAATTGTAATATTAACTACTGGAACATATTTAAAAAGCGATATTTTAATTGGAGATACGAGAACAAGTAGTGGACCAAATAATGAAAAAAATTCTAAATTTTTAAGTGAAAATTTAGAAAAATATGGATTTAAAATATTGAGATTAAAAACAGGAACACCTCCAAGAATAGATAGAAATAGTATAGATTTTACACAAACAAAGCAAGAAGATGGAGATGATACATATTATACATTTAGTTTTGATAACAAAATTTATTATGAAAAAGATAAACAAGAACCTTGTTATTTAATATATACCACAGAAGAAACAAAAAAAATAATATTAGAGAACTTAAATAAATCTAGTATGTATGGTGGATTAAATGATATAAAAGGAGTAGGACCAAGGTATTGCCCATCAATTGAAGATAAAGTTGTAAGATTTAAAGACAAGGAAACACATCAATTATTTTTAGAACCAGAAAGTAAATATTATGATGATATATATTTGCAAGGATTTTCAACAAGTATGCCAAAAGATGTTCAAGAAAAAATGGTTCATAGTTTACCTGGATTAAAAAATGCAAAAATCTTAAAATATGCGTATGCGATTGAATATGATGCAATATACCCAACACAAATAAATGCATCATTGGAAACAAAAATAATAAAAAATTTATATACGGCAGGTCAAATAAACGGAACTAGTGGATATGAGGAAGCAGCATGCCAAGGATTGATGGCTGGAATAAATGCATCGTTAAATTTGGAAAATAAAGAGCCATTAATATTAAAAAGAAATGAAGCATACATTGGAGTATTAATAGATGATTTAGTTACAAAGGGAACAAAAGAACCATATAGATTATTAACATCAAGAGCAGAGTATAGATTACTTTTAAGACATGATAATGCAGATTTAAGATTAACTCAATATGGATATGATGTTGGAAACGTTGAAGAAGAAAAATATAAACAATTTATAAATAAAAAAAATAATATAAACAATTTATTAGAATTTCTAAAAAATAAAAAAATAAATAATATTGATGCTTACACTTATATAAGAAGACCAGAAAATTCAATTTTTAATATTATAGATAAATTAGACAAAAAATATAATAAAGAAGAATTAGAACAAGTTGAAATTATATTAAAATATGAAGGTTATATAAAAAAAATAACAAAAGAAGCGGAAAGAATGTTAAAACTTGAATATAAAAAAATACCAGAAGATATTGATTATAATAAAATAACAAATATAGCAAGTGAAGCAAGACAAAAATTAAATGAAATAAGACCTAAATCTCTTGGTCAAGCAATGAGAATAAGTGGTGTAAATCCAAGTGATATATCAATATTATCCGTATATATGAAGAGGTATTTTAAAAATGAATAAAGAAGATTTTGTTATAGAAATAGAAAAATTAAATATAAAATTAAGTGAATATCAAATAAATTTATTGGAAAAATACTATGAATTACTTATATCTTGGAATAAGAAAATTAATTTAACAAGAATAACTGAAAAAAATGAAGTATATTTAAAGCATTTCTATGATAGTTTAACATTAATTAAAGCTATTGATTTAAATAAAAACTTATATGTTTGTGATATAGGAACAGGTGCTGGTTTTCCAGGAATAGTATTAAAAATAGTTTTTCCAAATTTAAAAATAGTATTAGTAGATTCTCTTGGAAAAAGAATAGAATTTTTAAATGAGGTTATAAACAAATTGAATTTAACAAATATTATTACAATAAATGAAAGAGCTGAAATATATATAAAAAATAATATTGAAAAATTTGATTTAATAACATGTAGAGCGGTTTCTAAATTAAATATTATTTCAGAAATATGTATACCGGGATTAAAAATTAATGGCTATTTTATTCCAATGAAAGCACAAATTGATGAAGAAATAAAAAATATAGAATTTATAAATAAATTGTCATGTAAAATAGAAAATATAATTTCATTTAAATTACCAAAAGAAAATAGTACTAGGAATTTAATAATTATTAAAAAAATAGGAAAAACAAATATTTTGTATCCAAGATCATTTGAAAAAATAAAAAAAAGACCTTTATAATAAAATTAAAAAAAGAAATTAACAAAATATATGCTAAAAAAAAGTAAATTATTGCAATAAATTGTTATTGCAATTTTTTTATTTTTTTAGTAATATATAGTATATAGAATAAAAAAGGTGTGATTAATATGGATGAAACATTAAAGAAAGAAGTTGTTGAAATACCAATAGAAGATATAATTCCAAATAGGTTTCAACCTAGACTTACTTTTGATAACGAAGCTTTAAATGAATTAGCTGACTCAATAAGAGAACATGGAATAATTCAACCATTAGTTGTCAGAAAGTTACAAGATAAATATGAAATAATTGCAGGAGAAAGAAGATATAAAGCAGCATGTATAACTGGTTTAAAAAAAGTTCCATGTATTATAATGAATTTAAATGATAATGAAAGTGCTGAGGTTGCAATAATAGAAAATATCCAAAGAAAAGAAATGACACCATTGGAAGAAGCTAAATCATTTAAAAAATTATTAGATAAGGGATATTTAACACAAGAAGAACTAGCAAAAAAAATGGGAAAAAGTCAATCAGCTATAGCAAATAAATTAAGATTACTTAATTTAGATGAAGTTGTTCAAGAATCTATTTTAAATGGTAAGATTTCAGAAAGACATGCAAGAAGTTTATTAAAATTGCAATCAAAAATGGATCAAAGAAATGTTTTATCTGAAATAATTAATAATCGATTAACAGTAAAACAAACAGATGATTTGATTAAAGAAAAATATAGTATTGGAAATAATATGACAACAGCAACAAATGAAATAAAAAGTGTGGATAGTATGGAAAATAGTATTAATAATGATATTTTTAAAATGAATAATAACGACAAAAAAGAAGAAGAAACGCTTGATTTTTTTGATGTAAAAGAAGAGTATGTTAGTAAACCAGAAGTAAATATTCCTTATTCAAAAATTGATTCAACCGTTGTTAATCCTCAATTAAATATTATAAATAGCATTGGACAAAGAAGCAATCTAAATAATTCAACCGAAGAAATAAAACCATTAACAAGCATGGAACAACCTGATAATTCTTTGGATATATTTAGATTTGATACAAACAATAATTTAAATGATAATAATATTAACAAAGAACAAGAAATAGAAAATGTTATTAATCCATCTGTATTTAGTAATGATAATAATATAAATAGTTTTAATATAAATTTAGAATCAATAAAAAATAATTCTGAAGATATTAATCCATCAAACAATAATAGAGAAACAAATATAGATTTACTTGCATCAAATGATAAACCATCAAATAAGTTTTTTGTTGATTTAAACATTAATCCTAATAATATTAATAACATAAATAATTTAAAATTTGCATTAGATAGTATAAATAAAAATATAGAAGATATCAAAAAACAAGGTATAAGCATTAATAAAGAGGAAATTGATTTAGGAAATTATTATCAAATTGTAATAAGAATAAACAAATAGTTGTTTATTCTTTTTTTATGCTATATAATATATTTATAATAAAGGTGATAAAATGAAAAACAAGGGATTTACTCTAATAGAATTAATAGTAAGTATAGGTTTAATGGCATTTATTTCAACTATAATAATAAATGTTTCTTTAGGAAAAATAAAGGATTATAAATTAGAAAATCGAGAAGTTTTAATTAATTCTTTAGAATTAGCTGCAAAAAAATATGCACTTAATTTTTCTAGTGAAATAACTGATTTTGATAATTTAAATTATGCCTTTATATCTGTTGAAAAATTAATAAGTAAAAATTTATTAGAAAATTCTACAATAGATCCTATTACTGATAAACCAATTCCGTTAAGTGATACAATTTATGTAACTAGAAATGAAAAAGGAGGGATAAAATCATACTATGATATTAATCAAAAAGAAAATCCAAAATTAATTTTAAATGGTGGATTTGTTGAATATATAAAACTTGGTTCAGATTATAATGATCCAGGCATTTCTGCTAAAGATAAAAATGGTAATGACATATCGTCACAAGTTGTTGTAGAAGGAGAAGTTAATACAGAAAAAGAAGGATCATATATTATAAAATACAAATATAATGAATTTGAAATAACAAGGCATGTTATTATATATTAAATTGAAAGGATTATGATGAAAAATACAGGATTTACATTAATTGAATTAATTGCAGTAATAGCAATAATATCATTTACAATTACAATTTTGATAATTAAAGTCGAAAAAAATGTAAAAGATGCAGATAAATTTGCTAATGATAGAGAAATAGAAGCAATTGAAAATGCAACTATATTGTATGCAAACGAATTTTATGATGAATTAACTGATTTAAAAGAAAAAAAAGTACTTATAATAAATATAAATACTTTAATTGAAAAGGGATATTTAAGTAATAAAGAGTTAGATAGTACAAATAATGATGATAAAATTTTAATTGCTGAAATAGATAATGTTATAAAAGTAAAATATACTAAAGATGAAAAAAATGTAATATTTTTAAATGGTCCAGATGAAGTTTCGTTATATCAAAATGATGAATATAAGGAATTAGGAGCAAAAGTAGCAATTCCAAATCAAGGATTGATTGATTTAAATTCTAGCAATATAAGTGGAACGGTAAATAATACAATCAAAGGAGAATATTATATATTATACGCTTATGACAATGCTGATACAGCAAAAAGAAAAGTGAATATTATTTAACTGGTTCTGTACCTTTAATATAGTACAGAATCTTTTTTTTATCACTATTTTTTTCAACTAACTCTCCGTTTATTGGATTAACTAATACTCCTACAACATTTTCAGGCATTTCATACCATTCAGTATTTTTTCCATTTAAATATTCTTCAATTGTATCTACCCATATATTTTTCGAAATTTTAATTACATCCATATTTATATCACTTGAATCGTCAAAGCCATTCCATACTCCAATAATAATATCTTTATTATATCCAATGGTCCAAGAATCAGTATCAGTTGTACCTGTTTTTAAAGCATATTTATTAGAAATTTTATTTACCATTGAAGTGCAAGTTGGATAATTATAATCAATCATATTAATATCATACGTTCCAGTTAAAAGTTCATTTAATATAAATACTAAACTTTTATTTAATACATTTTCTTTTTTTTCACTAAACTCGTACAAAACATTTCCATCATTATCTTCAATTTTTTCAATAAAATGAGGTTCAATTTTATATCCACCATTAGCAAAAGTAGAATAAGCACCAATAAAATCTATAATATTAATTTCTTCTGTTCCTAAAGGAAGGGATGGAATAGGTTCTAAATTTTCATCTATGCCAACTCTTTTAGAAATATCAACTAAAGTATTTTCTCCTAAAAATAAATGAGTTTTGACTGCATAAATGTTATCGGAATATGCAATTGCAGCAGCCATAGAAATATTGTCATTTGGATATATTTCTCCATAATTTTGTGGAGAATAAACATCATCATTACTAAATGTAAAAGTTGTAGATTGTGATAAAAAAGAAGTTGAAGCTGTAAATCCGTTTTCAAGTGCAGCATAATATAAAAATGGTTTCATTGTTGATCCAACCTGTCTTTTTGAATATAATGCTCTATTATATTCACTCTTTACGTAATCTGATCCACCAATTAAAGCAATTATTTTTCCATTACTTGGGTCCATCATTACGGATGAAACTTGTAAATTATCCACGTTCATATTTTTTTTCATATTATTTTCTAAAATTGTTTGTGCTTCTAAATTTAGTGATGTATATATTTTTATACCACTATTTATATAAGATTCAGGAATTGTTTTGATACTATATAACTCATTTATAACTGCATCTTTATAATACATTAAAGTAGACAAGTTTAATTTTTGTTTTTTTCCAATATATTCTAATTCAGTATTATAAGCTTTGTCTGCTTCTTCACTAGTTATTTTATTATTTTTAACCATATTATTTAAAATTATGTTTTGTCTAGCCTTAGCTGTTGATAAATTATTCAGTGGTGAATATGCATTAGGTGCCTTTGGTATTCCTGCTAACATAGATGCTTCTGCTAAATTTAATTCTTTTGCACTTTTATTAAAATAGTAATATGATGCATTTTCAATTCCTAAAACACCATTACCATAATTTATTGTATTTAAATATGCTTCTAATATTTCATCTTTTTGATAATTAATTTCTAATCTAAATGCATACCACGCTTCCTTTATTTTTCTTTCCCATGTTTTATCAAAATTTGAGAATAAGTTTCTAGCTAATTGCTGAGTAATAGTAGATGCACCTTGTGAAAGATTTTTATTAGTTAAATTTACATACATTGATTTAATAATTCTGATAATATCAAAACCCGGATGATTATAAAATCTTTTATCTTCTGTACTTAAAGTGGCATCAATTAAATACGGTGATATATTATCTAAACTAATCCATTCCTTATTTCCATTTCCACTAAAAACTATATCCAAATTATCGTCGTAAATTGTAACATTATTTACATTGTTTAGATCAATTTTTGGTAGACTAATTGCATAAATATATAAAAAAATAAAAAACAGTGTAGAAAAAAATAAAGAGTAAAAAGAAAATTTTATAAAAAATTTAAATATTTTCATAATTCACCTCATTATTTTTTATTATGAAAAAAAATAGAAAAATTATTACAATAATAAAAAAATATGGTATACTTTCAGTGTGAAAAAATTATTTTAAAAAATATGTAAAAAAAACAAAAACTGTGCTATAATGTAGCGTAGTTATTTAGGTGATGTTATGAAAAAAATAAATATACATTCGATTTTGTCAAATTCTGATAATGAAACAACAATTATTGACACTATAGCAGATTATGATGAAAAAGAAAACAAAATATTTTATACTGAAAAAGATTTAAAAGTTATTATGGAAATATTTCCAAATAAAATTAAAATGAGAAGATATAATCAGGAATATGAATTAAATCTTGAATTTAAATTAAATGAAAAAATAAGATGCAAATATGAAGTTAAATTAATTGGATTAAATTTAGATATTGATATTTATACAAAGGATTTAGAAATAGATAACAATATTATTTATATAAATTATGAATTATTTAATGATAATAAATCAATAGGAGTATTTGAATATAAAATAATGATAAAGGAGTAAAAAAATGGATATTAAAGATGAATTACATATAATATTAAAAAAAATATTAAATAAATTAAATTTAGAATGTAAAACATATATCATTGAAAGACCGTCAAAAAAAGAAAATGGAGATTATTCAACTAATTTAGCAATGGAATTATCAAAAATTTTAAAAAAAAATCCAGAAGACATTGCAAATTTAATTGTATCAAATATAGAAAATAAAAATATAATAGAGAGAATAGAAGTAGCAAGACCCGGGTTTATTAATTTTTTTATAAAAAAACAATATTTATTAGATTGTATTAATAAGGTAATAGAAAAAAATGAAAATTATGGTAAAAGTAATATCGGTAAAAATGAAAAAATAAATATAGAATATGTTAGTGCTAATCCTACTGGAATACTTCACGTAGGGACTGCTAGGGGTGCTGCATATGGAGATAATTTATCAAGAATATTAAAATTTGCAGGTTATGATGTTACAAGGGAATATTATATAAATGATGGAGGAAATCAAATTAATAATTTGGGCTTATCAATTAAAACAAGATACGAAAATATTTGCAATATAGATACTCAAATGCCAGAAGATGGTTATTATGGAGAAGAAATAATTGATATAGCAAGAAATATTTATGAAAAATATAAAGATAAAAAATTAAATGAAGGAATAGATTTTTTTACTGAATTAGGTATTGATGTTTTATTAAATAGAATAAAAAAAGACTTAAAGGATTTTAATGTAGAATTTGATGTATGGACAAGTGAAAAAGAAATTAGAAAATCAGGTAAAGTAGAAAAATGTATTGAAATATTAAAAAATGAAGATAATTTGTATGAACAAGATGGTGCTATATGGATGAAAACCACAAAATATGGTGATGATAAGGATAGAGTATTAATAAAAAATGATAAAACATATACATATCTTGTACCAGATATAGCATATCATTTAGATAAACTTGATAGAGGATATGATAAATTAATAGATGTATTTGGAGCAGACCATCATGGATATATAAATAGATTAAAGGCTTCAATTGAAGCTTTAGGATATGATAAAGATAAATTAGATGTAAAACTTTTGCAAATGGTAAAATTAAGTAAAGATGGCGAAGAAATAAAAATGAGTAAAAGAACTGGAAAAACAGTTACTATAAGTGAATTATTAGAAGAGGTAGGAGTAAATTCATCAAGGTATTTTTTTGCCTCAAAAAGTCTAGATACACAACTAAATTTTGATATTACATTAGCAACTAAACAAAGTAACGAAAACCCAGTATATTATATACAATATGCACATGCAAGAATTTGTTCTATTTTAAGTAATGTTAAAGAAATTAAAGATATAAAAACATATAATACAATAAATTCAAATTATGCATTTGAATTATTAAATAAAGTATATGAATTTAAAGATGTTGTTGAATTTGCTGCAAAAAAAATGAATCCTCATATAATTGCAAATTATGTTTATGATTTAGCAACTTTATTTCATGTTTACTATTCACATGAAAAAATACTTTCTGATGATGTAGTTTATACTTCTGAAAGAATAAATTTAATAAAAACTATAAAAATAACAATAAAAAATGCTTTAAATCTAATTGGTGTAGAAGCATTAGAAAGAATGTAGGAGGAAAATATGAATATAAGAAATATGGATAATAATGATTTAGAAAAATTATCTCATTTGGATATAGCATATAATGTTATTAAATTTGAGAAAAAGACTTTTTCAACTGTAGATTTATTAAAAGAATTATGCTCTATTTTAAATTTAAGTGAAAATGATTATGAAAATATGATTGGAGATTTTTATACATCATTAAATTTAGATAAAAGATTTATTTTAATAGATGGAAAGTGGGATATATCTGAAAATCATTCAGTTAAAATGATAGTTGATGATGAATCAGATGACGATTTAGAAGAATATGAAGATATGGACGATGAAGATGAAGTTAAAGAAATAGAGGATGAAGCAATATTGGAAGATACAGAAGTATTAGAAGATATTGATGATGAATTAGAAGATGATATGGAAGATTTATCAATATTATCAGATGAGGAACTTGAAGACGAAGAAGATTTATAGAAAGGATTTGATAAAATGATAGAAAGTTTAAACCAAATAGAAAAAAGATATAATGAAATAAACATAAAATTATCAGATCCTTCTATAATTCAAGATATAAAAAAAACAACACAATTGTCAAAGGAATTGAAATCATTAGAAGAAATTGTTTTAGAATATGATAAATATAAAAAAATATTGCTAGGAATAAAAGAAGCAAAAGAAATGCTAAATGATAAAGAATTAGGAGATATAGCAAAAGAACAACTAAATGATTTAGAGTTAAAAAAAGAAGAAATAGAAAAAAAGTTAGAAATATTATTAATTCCAAAAGATCCTAATGATGAAAAAAATGTTGTAATTGAAATAAGAGGTGCTGCTGGAGGAGATGAGGCAAATATATTTGCTGGTGATTTATATGATATGTATATAAAATATGCAGAATCTAAAGGATGGACTCATGAATTAATTAATGAAGAAAGAGGTTCTAGTGGAGGTTTTTCTCAAATCGAATTTATGATAAAAGGTGAAGGAGCATATTCAAAACTTAAATATGAAAGTGGTGCTCATAGAGTTCAAAGAGTTCCGGTAACTGAAACACAAGGAAGAGTTCATACTTCAACTGCAACAGTTGTAGTTATGCCAGAAGCAGAAGAACTTGATTTTCAATTAGATATGAATGAAGTAAGAATAGATATTACAAGAAGCAGTGGATGTGGAGGACAAGGTGTTAATACAACAGATTCCGCTGTTAGACTTACGCATATTCCAACAGGTATAATTGTATATTCACAAACAGAAAGAAGCCAAATAAAAAATAAAGAAAAGGCAATCAAAATTTTAAAAACAAGATTATATGATTTAAAGTTAAGAGAAAAGGAAGAAAAAGAAGGAGCAGAAAGAAGAAGTAAAATAGGTACAGGTGATAGATCTGAAAAAATAAGAACATATAATTTTCCGCAAAACAGATTAACAGATCATCGTATAAATTTTACATTAATGCAATTAGATAGGGTGATGATGGGAAAATTAGATGAAGTTATTGATGCATTAATAATGGAAGATCAAAAAAGAAAATTAGAAAAAAATGTATTATAATGATTTATTAAAAACAATAAAAAATGATGATTTATATAATTTTAATTATCTTTTAAAATATTATTTAAAATTAGAAGATAATTATATTAATAATAAAAAAAAAATACCATTATTTAAAATATTTAAAATAAAAAAAGCACTAATTAAATCTAGAAAAACACCATTACAATATATTATTGGAAATGTAAATTTTTATGGTTATACTTTTAAAGTAAATAAAAATGTTTTAATTCCTAGATTTGAAACTGAAGAATTAATAGAAAATACTTTAAAATTATTAAATAAAAAAGATATTTCAATATTAGATATAGGTACAGGTTCTGGTTGTATAGGAATAACTTTAAAAAAAGAATTACCATTATCAAAAGTAACAATAGTTGATATTTCAAAAAAAGCATTAAAAGTTGCCAAAAAAAATTCAAAAGGTTTAAATATTGAAATAAAAAAAAGTAATATATTTTCAAATGTTAAAGATAAATATGACTTAATTATAAGTAATCCACCATATATATCATATGAAGAAAAAATTATGGATATTGTAAAAAATAATGAACCTCATATTGCATTATATGCCAAAAATAATGGATTATATTTTTATGAGGAAATATTAAAAAATTGTTATAAATTTATAAATGAAGAATTTATTATAGCATTTGAAATTGGATATAAACAAAAGAATGCTATAATTAAAATAGCAAATAAATATTTGAAAAATATAAAAATTATTTGTAAAAAAGACATTCAAGGAAAAGATAGAATGATATTTATTATGAATAAAAAAAATTAAATTCACCCATAAATAAATGAAAGGTGGATTTTTTTATGAAAAAAATAATTATAATTTTTTTAACAATATTAATTATTTTAAATACTAATAATTTTACAAATGATGATTTATTAAGAATTAGAATAATTGCGAATAGTAATAGTGAACATGACCAAAAAATTAAAACAAATATTGTAAATAATTTGGAATTAAAATTATATAACTTGCTAAAAGACGTAAATTCAAAAACATTAGCAAAAAATTTAATAAAATCAAATATAGATAATATTGAAAATATAGTAATTGATAATTTAGAAAATGAAAATTATGGATATGAAATAAATTATGGATTAAATTATTTTCCAGAAAAAACATATAATGGAAAAAAATATAAAGAAGGAAACTATGAATCTCTTTTAATTACTTTGGGGGAAGGAAAAGGTGAAAATTGGTGGTGTATATTATTTCCTCCATTGTGTTTAATTGAAGCAGAAGAAAACGAAGAGGTTGAATATTCATTTTTTTTACAAGAATTATTTAATAAAATATTTTAATTTAATTACAAAATAAAATTTATTTGATATAATATAAATAAGCATATAATAAGGCAAACTCCTAAATTTTCAAATGAAGTGCAACAAATAGACATATAAAATATGCACTTATTACCAAACTTAATGTTATTGTACA